>NZ_FMWY01000015.1:0-68118 GCF_900103145.1 Nitrosospira sp. Nsp18
CCGTGAAAGCCCCATCCTTCCCTACCATTCCTCACGGGTGGGAGGCGTCCATACCATTTCTCTCAGATGTTGGAGCCTCCTCAAAACCCGGGGCGGTTCATAATGCAATTTTCTTTCGATCAAGCCATGTCCCTCCAAAGCGCAACGCATTTCGGCGACGGAAAGAACTTTAACTTGGTCTAAAGCGTCATAAACCTTTCTCCTTATCTCAATTACCACCGCATCCCTACACTTCAAATCGTACCGAATTGCCCGCTACCCGATGTTTGCGCCAAAGTAGCAAAGCAGCAACTTATACGCCCGTCACCTTCCGTGAATCCTGGCACCAAGCTCCGCAAATATCCTGTTCATTATCACAGTAACGTCTTCCGGCTTCGTCATTCCCCCGAATCGGGCAGCAATTTACTCCCAACAAGCCGGATCCTTTAACCGTTCAGCAATCCCGATAATCGCAGCAGTCTGAGCGTGCTGCTCATGCACCGATAAGCGCGACAGCAAAGGATTCCCACTACTTCAGGCCCTGCCCTTATCCACACGTCGACGTTTACCGAGTGCTGGACATATTCGGCGTAATGGATCCATGTATTTGGATCCATGTATTCAGCACGCCGCAAAGAAGTTGCTTGTTGCTGGCAACCGGGGCGCGAAGGATGTCGGCAAGGACATCCAGGAAGCGATCGATACGCTGGAACGCTGGAAAGAAATGAGGGTTGAGGAATCATGAGACAGTACCACGACCTCAAATCCATTTCCGACCACTTCCAGCCGTCGGCGGAGGTATAAAGAGTTTTAAGATACGCAAGAATGACCGGAACTATCAGATCGGAGATACGGTAACGCTCCACGAGTATTGCTACGACCCCACCACCAAGCAAATGAAGGTTAAAGAAGGGCGAGATATTTACGTGACAGACGCAATGGTCGCGCTAGTGTACAAATGCGCTTCGGCAGTAACTTAGGATGCGATCGATCTGGCCTATTTAACCGGCCAACGCCCGGCCGACGTGCTTAAAATGCGATGGGATCAGGTCAAGAAAGAAGCGTTGTGGGTAGGCGAGGCTTCAAATCGATGTTGTCGGCGAACTCTCGCAACTGCTTGATCGCATCAAGTCACGCGGAGTCGTAGGTACAACCCTGCTCTGCGATCCGAAGGGGCAACAATTGAAACATTCGGGATACTTTCGTAGTCAGTTTAAACTTGCTCGTGATCCGGCAGAGAAACGCGCCGCAGAACTCGGGATTTAGCTTACCCTATTCCAATTCAGGGATCTTCGAGCCAAGAGCGCCCGAGATGGAGAGCATGTCTAAAGCACGGAAGTTGTTGTGCCACTCTACAGAATCGATGACTTACCGAATACGCCAGGGCGAGAGTCGGAGAAAAAGTCTCTCCGGTTTTGATCGCAGGTTATGCTAAACGATAAAAAGCGTAATTATGGCGAAACGTTTCGCCATTTCTCTATTCAATATTTTTGTAACTAATTGAATTGATGGAGGCGGGGGTCGGAATCGAACCGGCGTCCACGGCTTTGCAGGCCGCTGCATGACCACTCTGCCACCCCGCCATTGCTGCGTTACGCAAACTGGTTACATTGCACCGTTGCAGTGCGATAGGGAAAACTAAAAAGGGAAAACGGATTTCAGCAAGGGCGCAGAATATGCAAACGATGCCTCATGCAGATGAATCCATTTTCCCACTGACTGGAGCGGGAAACGAGGCTCGAACTCGCGACCCCAACCTTGGCAAGGTTGTGCTCTACCACTGAGCTATTCCCGCAAAAAAACAATCTGGCATTATAAGGATGCTGCTGTCTTTGTCAAGAAAAGGCGATGCAAGAGCAGGATTGGGACGTTTCAGCCATGCTTCAACGCCTGGGGTATTGCGACTTTAAGATAGTAGGCCATTGACCATAATGTCAGTACTGCCGCCAGATAGATCAGCCATGTGCCCACTTCCTGCGGGTTGAAATTTTCACCTATTTTTTCGTGATACAACAGCAGCGGAATGGCCGCCATTTGCGAGGTAGTTTTCAGTTTTCCCAAAAAGGAAACCGCCAGATTTTTTCCTTTGCCAATTTGCGCCATCCACTCGCGCAGCGCTGAAATGGTAATTTCGCGGCCGATAATGATAAAGGCGATAAGTGCGTCAAGCCTGCTCAGGTAGACCAGAACGATCAACGCCGCCGCCACCATCAACTTATCCGCCACCGGGTCAAGAAATGCCCCAAAAGCCGAAGTCTGGCGGAGTACTCTCGCAAGGTAGCCATCCAGCCAATCGGTGATGGCGGCCACGGTAAAGATAATGGTGGAAATCAGGTTCTGCTCGGACGGGGACAACCATGTCGAGGGAAAGTAGAATATGCCCACGAATAGCGGAATCGCCAAGATGCGCATCCACGTCAGCACGTTGGGCAGGTTAAGAGGCATAAGGATCAGTATATGCCATTAAGGTGCTGCTTTGATGAACCCGGTTGCGAACCTTCGATTCAAATTGTATTGTTACCCTGCCTCGTCGCGACACTGCTTTTTGCTCAAATAAATATTCCCTCTCATATCAGTCTATGGGGGGTCAACATTTTTGGATACGCCTCAGCGGCAATATGCTGTCCCAAGTTCGGGACGTCTATATGGCTGGAACTGGAATAGGCTCTTTGCAATCAGTGCACCTCTGCAATCAGTGCAATTCCCTGTAAATTTTTTCTGCCAGCGCACGGCTGATACCATCCGCCTGCTGCAATTCTTCAATGCTTGCGGTCTGCACGCCTTTCAGCCCGCCAAACCGCGCCAGCAAGCTTTGACGACGCTTGGCGCCGACGCCATCAATTTTCTGTAAACTTGAGCTGGTGCGGGATTTACCAAGTTTGGCGCGGTGGCCGTAAATTGCAAAACGGTGAGCTTCATCCCGAATCTGCTGAATCAGATGCAACCCGGGATGGTCCCTTGGCAATTGTAGCGGCTTTTCCGCTCCCGGGAAAATCAATTGTTCCAATCCGGGCTTGCGCGCTTCACCTTTGGATACGCCCAAAAGATTGGCGTCATTCAGCCCAAGCTCGACCAGTACATCTCGCGCAACGCTGACCTGGCCTCTGCCGCCATCGATCAGAATCAGATCAGGAAGACTCCCCTCGCCTTCGGCAACTTTTTGATAGCGCCGGGAAAGGACATCGCGCATAGCGGCGTAATCATCTCCCGGCGTTATGCCGGTAATATTGTAGCGGCGATATTCGCTGTTGCGCATGGCGAAATTGTCGTAAACCACGCAGGATGCGATAGTCGCTTCACCCAGCGTATGACTGATGTCAAAACACTCGATGCGGCCAAGACCCGACATATCCAGAGCCTGTTGCAAGGCTTGCAGACGCTCCTCCTGGCTGGCCTGCCGGCTCAGCATCTGCTCCAGCGCCAGTCGCGCGTTTTCCGCGGCCATATCCAGCCACATGCGCCGTTCGCCGATCGGATTACAGTTGATAACTACCTTATGGCCGGACTGCTCGGCGAGCGCAGCTTGAAGTATGTCCCGCTGAACTTTCTCGCCGACGATGATAAGATTTGGCACGCTCCGGTTGAAATAATGCTGGGTCAAAAAAGCCTCCACCATTTCGGGCGGGTCGTACCCTTCCGCATTTTGTGGAAAAAAACTCTTGTCTCCCAAATGGCGCCCTCCCCTTACCATGGCAAGATTGACGCACGCCCTTCCCCCACCGTTGGCCTCGGCAACACAAGCAACCACGTCAGCATCCAGCGCCTTGCCGCTATCGACGAACTGTTTTTCCCGAATTTTTCGCAGTGACTGAATCTGGTCGCGAAACAATGCGGCCTGCTCATACTCCTGGGAATCCGCGGCTTCCCGCATTTTTCTGGCGATGCTTTCCAGAACCTCGGTCTGTTTGCCCTGCAAGAAAAGCTCAGCGTCTCTGGCATCCTCTTTATATGCTTGGGCTGTGATCAGATCGACGCAAGGCCCGCTGCAGCGCTTGATCTGATAGAGAAGACAAGGCCGGGTGCGGTTGCTGAATACGCTATCCTCGCAAGTACGAATCCGGAATACTTTTTGCAGAAGCTGTATGCTCTCTCTCACCATCCCCGCATTCGGAAACGGGCCAAAGTAACGATGGTTCTTATCCAGTGCGCCGCGGTGAAACCCAAGCCGGGGAAAACGATGACCGCTCAATATCACGTACGGATATGATTTATCATCTCTAAACAGGATGTTAAATCGAGGAGTTAAACTCTTTATTAAGTTGTTTTCGAGCAGCAATGCTTCTGCTTCCGAGCGGGTCACCGTAGTTTCTATTCCCACGATTTGGGAGACCATCAATTGCATGCGGGGCCCCAAGCCGCTTTTCTGAAAATACGATGAAACGCGTTTTCTGAGATCGATAGCCTTGCCAACATACACCACCTGCCCTGCCGCATTCATCATGCGGTAGACTCCCGGCTGCGATGGCAGGCTCGAATAAAATGCTTTGGCGTCGAAAGTAGATTCTACCGCCAAGGCAATCAGTCCCCCTCACCCAGCAGTTTTCCCCCGATGGCCCAACTTTCGTGAGGCAATTCATCGAAAGCAATATAGGTGTAGGATTTCGGTTTGTGTGCGACTCGCTCGAGCGTATCGGTTATCTCCTGGGCAATCTGTTTCTTCTGCTCGCGGCTGAGCGTGCCGGCAATGCGTATGTTGACGTAGGGCATGGGTTAGTTAGTCTCCAGTTTTCTGATGAAAAGCCAGGTCGTTGCAAATTTTCGCAAATACCTGTTCGAACATCTCTGCGGTCAGACGCCGGGTCTGGGTATTGTAACGGCTGCAATGGTAGCTGTCATATAGTGTCAAGCTGTTGGGTTTCAAGCTATCGGATGCCACGCAGGCAGTTAATTCATGGACGGCACCATGGCCGAAAGGAAAAGCTTTTCGCTTGAGCCCCAGTGCCATGAGCGTTGCCTGATGAGCAACCCCGCCAAGAGCGAGCAGCGCGGTGCCGCCGTCTTTTGCGAAATCAGCAATCTCGGCTGCCAGGTATCCATTACATTGTCTGATCTCGCCTGGCTCGGGCTTGTTTTCAGGGGGAAGACATTTGACGGCGTTAGTAATGCGGCAATGCGTGAGCTGCAAGTTATCTTCCACCGAAGCCGAACCTTCATGGTTGGCGAAGCCGAATTTATATAAGGTCCGGTATAACAAAATCCCCGCAAAATCACCCGTGAAGGGCCGGCCGGTGCGATTTGCTCCATGCATTCCGGGAGCCAGGCCGATAATGAGGAGCTTGGGCGCCACATCCCCAAAAGCCGGCACAGGGCGGGCGTAATAATCCGGATAACGAATTTTTACCTCGTCCAGAAATCGGGACAACCGGTGACACTGGCGGCAATCCGCCGAGAACGTTGATTGCATGGGGTTATCGAGAGCTTTTTATAGTAAGATGCGCGTTTTCTTGATTCACTGGAACAACAATGGCTAAAGTTCTTGCAACGGAAATCCGTGTCGGTAACCTGATCGAGTGGGACAAACGCATCTGGCGCGTCCTAAAATGTTACCACGTTCATGTTGGAGGCCGAGGGGGAGCATTCATGCAGGTAGAGATGAAGGATATCGAAGCAGGCACTAAAACCAACCAGCGCATCCGAACTGACGACAAAGTGGAACGTGCTTTCGTCGAACCGCGCGACATGACTTTTCTCTACCAGGAAGGTGACAATTATATTTTCATGGATAAGGAAAACTACGAGCAATTGGGCCTGTCGCAGGAATTTCTTGAGGGTCAGTATGAATACCTGCTGCCGAACACGGACGTGCAAGTCAATTTCCACCACGATCGCGCAATCGGCGTACAGCTTCCCTCCAGCGTAGTGTTGACTATTACAGACACCGAACCCAACTTGAAAGGAGCGACCGCCACCAGTTCTTACAAACCCGCCAAGATGGAGACCGGGCTTGTTGTCATGGTTCCGCCATTCGTCCTCCAGGGCGAAAAGATCAAAATCAATACTGACAGCGGCGAATATATCGAACGGATGTAACAAGACAGATTCTCCCCGCTTCTCGCCCTCATCAAAAACTTAGCTGGGTACGGAAGGAAATAACGGAAGGACTGTCCCTACGGTTTGGTGTGCCGGCGCCCGCGTTTCCGAGTTCTGCTTCGGTAAGATAATAATTGAGCATTAATCGTATCCCTTCCCGAACATACCAGTTCACTCCCAGCGTGAGTATCTGGACATGACATTTGGTTGTGCCGGTGCCACACGAATTCTCAACCAGGCTTTGATCCTTGTTCTCGACAGCGTCATATCGTGCAGCAAGTTCAATCGCTCCCCATTTCCTGCTTGGCTTGGGCTTACCGAAAGCGCCGCGCTCTTTCCGGTAGACCGTCCTTTCACCGGTTACAAACCAGCTCGCCTGTACGTAATATGCCTGCACGTGAGAGTCCTTCTGCGCCCCCGCCAATAGATGAGTATTGTCAAGTTTTACGGCTGCGTATTCTCCTTGCAAATTGACAGGCCCAATCGCATAAGCTGCTTCCAGTGCCCACGTGGTCTCGCTATGATTATCAGATAAACCCGCGGCAGCACCGGCGGAGCCAAAGGATTGGCTAAAACCGCGGCGTCCACCATAAATATCAACCACTCTCGCCGAAAGTGATTCGGCATCTTCTGTATCGATACTGTAAGAGAAGCCAAAATGAAGGGTATCGCCTTCTTGCGAGCGGGGTACCCAGAACAGTCTGCCGCCCCGCATAAATGCCGGTGGACGAGGTCGAGGGGCGCTCCATCATCGTAATTTCATTTGAGCTGGTCAGTTCTTCCATGCCACGATAAGCCTTGAACTGGCCGACCGTGAGTTGACCTGGTCCGATTTTGGCGGCGACCCAAGCTTCCCGAAGGCTGCCAGGAAATGTTCCGGCCGCAAAATCGTTCTGAAATTTGAAGCTGAGATCATAAAATCGGGCGGTTATATCGGTATAGCCGCGGCGAAAATTGAAACCGCTGCGCGGCTGACCATCGGGTACCTGGCTTCCGAAAGCGGGATAAGCGGGATCAGCTTTGTCGTTGTCGAACGAGTGCACGTCTAGATGAGCGCGAGCGCCGAAAACCATTTCAAAATTGCCATCATCCGTCCTGATTTTAGGGCCATCTTTAGTGTCAATGACAAACGCATGAGTCGAGCCAATGTTTGCGCCTATTGACACAACCAGAGCGCAACATTTCAAGATTTTATTTATCGTTTCGGCTGTGAATTTAATTGGAGGGCCCCGGTTTGCTTTGTCTCTTTGTCTTTGTGGTGCGGAATCGCATAATTCGTATGTACATATGTGAACCCTGCCTTGGAGCGCCTGCCTGCCACAGGCCCATCATGTCGTTGGATGTGAGTGTAATAGAGCGCTGAACGATGGCGCATTGAACATTTGAGATGCGCCGTCCAATATCACCATGACCCATACTGAGCTTGGTATAGGAACAGTCCACTCAACTTTTTTCAATATTATCAGTAAAAACATTGGCATTGAATTGGCGTGGCGTGCAGACTTCCTGCGCAGGAGTATCGCGTGATGCCCGGTTATCCTGGAATTGAAAGCGTATTTGGTGTGGTACCGCACTGAAGAGTTGCGAGACGGCACGTAACCTTTTAAACACAGCAATATCGCTGGATAGACAAGAAGGAATAGCCATGAAATTATTCTCTACATCATCTTTTTTAGCTTTGGCCAGCACGGCGGTATTCAGCGTTGCAGGTATAGCGCAGGCCCAATACGGCGGCAGCACATCCGGCCAGGGAAGTTCAGCCGGCCCAAGCGGCTCTACCAGCAGTAGTTCTACCGATAGTAGCAGCGCTTCCGGCCAAGGTAATTCCCAACCCACTTCAGGTGGAACTGCCAAGCCTTATGACGCTACTGGCGCTACTGGCGGAGTGGACACAGGATATGTGGATCAGCAAAAAAGAGATGAACGGAACAGAGATGCTGCATCGCCGAGCAAAGATTCACACGTACCCGACTTCCCTGTGGATAAAGAAGGGAAGCCGAAAAAAGATCCCAAGTATGAGCAAGGGGGACCTATCGGTCCAAACTAATCCGATATAACAAAAATTGCCTCGGATTTCAGGCGTGAACATCTTGATTGCTGCGGCCGCAGGCCAATTCGAGCCGCAGCGCCATTCCGCAGGCTATGCTGTTGCCCGGTATAGGGCGCCGCCCTTGAGGTCTTCTTGAGATCCAAAGGTTTACCGGGTGCTGATCATTAGGTGGGTGGTAAGGTCTGGAGTGTTAGGCGCGCGTCGCCGGCCTGCTTATCCCTGCATCCTCGCTATTCCGTTAAGAAAAGTGAAAAAATTAATTTATATTTTTCTGGCAGGGTTCAGCCTCCTTCCAAACGCATCTTCGTTTGCCGAGGATGGTAATACGGCCGGTGCCGTTATTATCCGCGTCGGCAGCACCAACGACAATGTGGATCCTGCATCGCTGGAATTGGTAAAAAAAGCGGTCGGCAATGCCATTGCCTCTGATACCGTCGATACCTTCGATGTTTATTATCCCAGAGCGGATGGACCGACATCAACCAAGGTTGGCTTATCCGCTTGCGCGGAAGCAGGCCTTAGCTCAACACCGCGTGAATTTCGCAATTTCGTCGAGCAACTGCGTTCTATTCGTCCCAAACCCGGAACCTTTGTCAAGGTGGAATTAACGGATCGTTGCAAGGAAATCGAACCCATCGAGCCATTAGACTGTGGCGGACTTCTGGGAACGTTATGTCCCGATGCGCAATACTGCGAGGTCGGTGCCGGGCAATGCAAAATTCGCGATGCGCAGGGAACGTGCAAGGCCATCCCCAGCACCTGTACCAAGGAGCACAGGCCTGTTTGCGGTTGCGACGGCAAGACCTACGGAAACGCATGTGAAGCGGCACGCGCAGGCGTCTCCGTGGAGCATCACCAGAAATGCGAGCTCGAAGAATTGGTGCGATGACATACAAAGAGCAGATGCGGTCAATCTAAAGACAAGAGGTGAAGGCAGCAACTCGTTTATAAGTATTTGCTGCTCTTAGCCGGTTTATATTTCTGTTGGTGCACCGCAAGCCATTGCGTCCTCTGCCCGTGACTCGAGTGATTTGATAGTGGCTGGGTCAAGGGACCCCGGCAAAGTGCCAGTGCTCCATCGTGCTGGCTGTCATTCACAGTCCATCGCATTTGCTAATTTGCCTGGAAGCGCCGGCAGACTGGCGTAATCTCGCAGCCATGATACCCGCGGCTACGATCAAGCCCATGCCGAGCAGCGCGATTCCTGTCACCGGGTCGCTGAATAGCAGCACGCCATATACGTAGGACCATGCAATACTCAGGTACTGGAGGCTGGCATTGACGAGTATGCGGCCAGTAGCGTAGGCCCGCGTCATCAGCAATTGTGCGAGGGTTGCCAGCAAACCGACAGCGAGCAACATGCCGAGACCTTTCAGAGTATGGGCGTGCCAACCGCTGGCCAAGGGCACGACCGCCGCGCCCGCGCAGATACTGCACAACGAGAAATAAAATACGACACGTGCCTCCGGCTCGCCGGCCCTGCCAAGAGCAACTACCTGCAGGTAGGCCAGCGCGGTAAGCAGGCCCGACAGCAGGCCCATCAGGCCCGCGCTTAACTGATTCCCTTCCATGGCGGGCTGGAGGATGCAGATTACACCGGCGAAACCGGCAAGCACTGTACATGCCAAACGAATATCAACCTTGCCGCCTCCACTGAGAACGGACCTGACGAGTAGCAGCAGCGTCATCCAGATTGGGGACATGTAGTTCAATGTCACCGCAGTGGAAAGCGGCAAAGCGCTGATCGCATAAAACCAGAGACCGAGTGCGCATACGCCGGTCAGGCTCCTCCAGAAGTGCATTGCCGGCATACGGGTGCGAAGCGTTTGGCCATGTGCGCGCGTAAGCAATATCATGGCGGCTGTCCCAATGACGCCACGGTAGAACACGATTTCGGCTGTACTATAGTCCGCGGAAGCGAACTTCACACACATACCCATCGTTGCGAAAAGCAAAGTTGCGGCAATCATCAGCATGGGTGGCGACATTCTTCCTTCCTTTTCGAAGATGCGCGTTTTGGCGCTTGCCGCCTCGCCGACGCGGTGAGCTAACCTGTAAGATATTACAGCTATTCATGCCCGCTAATCCCGAGTTAAATTGCCGTCATTGTGGAAAACCGTTCACAAGCTGTAATCATTGTGGAGGTATAGTGAAGGCGGATAAGCAAGGGAACCCGCTGTGCGCCACCATGGCCCCAACGAATTCTCTGCAGAATGCGGAGGAATCCTTGTGACGCATCATCCTGGGCCGGTCACCGCGCAGAACAATCCAGTGGTGATGCGTTATGTGGAAAAGAAACATGCTGAAGCCGAAACACTTCTGGAAGAAGCGCTACTGCTGTCGAAGCAGCGAAGGGAAGGCCTGCGCGATCTCGATGTAGCAGCCAGCCTGAGCAAAACGGCCGAGAATCATCATGCTCGGGGAAACCTGGAGTTGGCTGCGCCGCTTTTTCTGCGTGCGTTGAACATTCGGGAAAAATCCCTCGGGCCGAATCATCCCGAGGTTGCTGTGAGCCTCCATAACCTGGCTACGCTCTACCGCGATCAGAAGCGCTATGCGCAAGCCGAGCATCTCCTTCAGCGGGCGCTGGAGATTTCGGAAAACAGGTTCGGGCCGGATAATCCGATTGTAGCGATATGCCTGAACAACCTGGCTGAGATGCAGCGCGAATTGGGGCAGTTTCAAAACGCAGCAATCCTTCTTGCGCGAGCATTGCAGATAGGCGAGAAAACGTTAGGCCCGCACCATCCCGATGTTGCTACGAATTTAAATAACCTTGCATTGCTTCATCTCGCGCAACGGCAGTATGCACAGGCCGAGCCACTTCTTAAGCGCGCGCTGAAGATTTCAAAAAAAACCTTGGGTCCGCATCATCCCGATGTTGCCACCACCCTGCACAATCGGGGTGCGCTTTATGCGGGCCAAGCTCGATATACGCAAGCGGAACGGCTTTATAAGCGGGCATTGAGGATAAATGAAAAGAGCCTCGGCCCAAACCATTTGAATGTAGCCATAACGCTGAAGAGTCTGGCCACGCTATATCGGCATACACATCAGCCAGAAAAAGCAGAATCTTTCGAAAAGCGGGCATCGGCTATTTCATCGATACGCTGATAGCCATTTTTAAACAATCGCGGAATCCTTTCATAAGCCGAAAATTCCGCCTAACCCGGTTGTTTTCTAAAAACGGTTCAACCTAAATCTGGCGGTTGGACGGGGTGGAGTGAGCGGTTTTTGGGGTGCAGAGCAAGGCGCAACGACGCGGAATGGTTATTCCATTCCAAGGAGTTGCAACGCAGCGCTGTGCCGCAAAAACTGTTCAATCCGCCCCGTAGCGAGCTCACCAAAAAAGTGAAGCTTACGTAGTACGAAAAATCCTTTTTCGGCCATAGCGCTTAGCTGACAAATGAGCGGTCAACTGCCGGATTTAGGTTCATACGTCCAGGAGACGGTTTCGGTTCTCAGGCTATCCGTATAAAATTGTTGGCATGAATACCAATGCGCCACCACTTATTGACCTTTTTTCCGCTTCCTCCGTTGACGTGGCTCGGTCCGTGATAGGTGCAACCTTATTTCTCGATGGGGTCGGGGGACGCATTGTAGAGGTGGAAGCATATGATCACGAAGATCCTGCATCGCACAGTTTTGGCGGGCCCACCAAGCGTAACAGTGTGATGTTCGGCCCGCCCTGTCGAGCCTATATCTATCGGTCCTACGGAATCCACTGGTGCCTCAATTTCGTTTGCCGTACGGAAGGACATGGCGCAGGCGTCCTGATTCGCGCAATCGAACCGCTCGCAGGGCTGGAGGCCATGCGGACGCGGCGCGGCCTTAACGAGGTGCGTCTCCTTTGCTCCGGCCCGGGGCGTGTCTGCCAAGCGCTCGGTATAACGAGTGAACATAGCGGCATGCCCATCGACGCACTACCATTTCAACTCACACTCCCCCATTCCGGGGAACAGATTTCAATCGTGACGGGCCCGCGCATCGGTATTTCAAAAGCCGCGGATGTGCCATGGCGGTTCGGTTTTGCCGGGTCTCGCTTCCTGAGCCGCCCATTTCGTTGACCTTGAATTACTTATCCATCCCTATCTCCCAATCTCGGCTCATGGAAAACTCATCGCCAGAAATCCGCTTCTAATCCCCGCTTTCTTCTAATTGCTGACGCTTTGGCTTAAATACTTCCCCGTTTTCTGGCAGCCTATATCCCTGCTCTTGATCGTTCAGAAACCAGCGTCGCTCGAACTCGGCGGGCGCGCCCATAATGTGAAAAACCAGTTTTCCGCTTGGGGTCGTGAACCTCGCTGATAATCGCGGACTGAACAGAACCCGCCTAATCGTGTCCTTGTCAGCCTTTTTGGCCCGATGATAGCGGTCCGTTTCTCACGTTTACGCATGTCGATACCGCCTCGATTCCGTTACCGGCAATTTGGGGCAACCTATCCTCTTGGGACACTCCTTCGGTTACTTTTTTATTGAGGCAACGCAGACACTACTTGCTTGCTATTTTAATGCTGTGATCTATAAAACAAAGGAAGGATGTTTTATACCCCTTTGAAGATATAAATATGCAGTCGAAGTGCGCTTGTCCGCTTGCTCCCTATAGTAAAAATAAATTTTTAACACGCCGATCAACGAGGAACCAGCTATGGCAACCAAGTACCTCAGCAATTATTACAGCTACAAAGTCGTCCCGCAGGTTTTCGGCTTCCAAGTAGCCGAAGTTGATCCGAAGTTGGCGCTGGAAAAACAGGTACAGGGGCATCTCGCGAACGGGCATCGTTATTTTTTCCAGGACGAGTTCCAGAACGCCCTGAGTGAGTATCAGACAGCCTACTCCCTGCTGCACAAGTTCCTTCATCCCTATTTCCCGGTCAACGTCACCGCAATCGCTACCTCGGTGCTCCAGCAGATGCAACTGACGGACGTGATGGTTACCGCTGCCGCTCAGGTTGCAAAGTACCGCTCTGCCGTCGCAGACCGTCCGATAGTAGCGCCCGGTAATCCCCCGCAGGAAATCTCGTCCATCGTGCAGAAGTTCGGTGGCACGGGGAGCGCTGTTGTGGCATCGTCTGCGTCGGTCCTTTATGAACAAGCTTCGACGTATCTTCAGGCTGGAGCTACCGCCGAAGCCCGGCCCATCATTCAGCAGGCGCTCGAACTCAATGGGGGACGTGACCGCGAACTGGAGTCGAATCTCATGGTCGCGTCCGGCATAGCGGCCGTGCAGCAAAATGAATTTGATAACGCTCGCGACAGTTTCGCGAAAGCATTCCTGCTTGCGCAGCGCACAGGCGCGGGTATTGAGCCGGCGAACATACCCGGCATGCCCGGCGCGGTGGTCGCACCCGGAACGCCCGGCGCAGCTGCCGCTGCAGCGGCCGGGCAAGCGCCGCAAACTCCGGGACTCGGGGCAATCAGCAACAATCTCGGTGTCGTGGCGGCCTTGGCCGGGGATGCGCGTAGTTCCGGCGCCGCTTTCCAGGCGGCGGGAGACTCCGTTCCCTTGTCGTTTGGGCGCACGCTTTCGCAACCACTCAACCCCGGTACAGCCACCGCAATGCAGAGGCCGATGGGTAGTGAGGGACTCGGCTTCATTCTTAATTCGCCGTCAGGTTCCAGCCAATATTTGAACGTATCACCGGCAGTTTCCCTCACCAGCGCCGCACAGCAGTTCGGAGTCTTCAAAGGCGACCAGACTATCAGTGTCGATCTGCAGGGCAATGCGGCCGCAAACCTGACAGCAAGCATCTACCAGCCACGAATCAACGCAAGCACGCTCGCGGCACTCGCTACTTTCGAAATCATCGAAACCAATTTCATAGCCTATATTCCACACACCTACGGCTTCACCATTCCGTTGAGTCTGGGCGATTGTCATCTGGAACTGGGCGACTATGAAGAAGCGATTACCTGGTACGAAAAGGCCCGCGACTATCAATACCTGAACCAGGCCATTGAAGCGCCGATGGTCTGGTTGAAGCTGGCCAATGCATACACCAGGTGGGGTAATTTTCTGTTTGAATCGGGTGAAAAGGCCGAAGCCAGGACAAGGTACGAACAGATCGTCCGTCTGACCGACCCCATCCTGGATCCGGCCTCGGCGCTCTACAAGTCGCCGGTGTTCGACGGATTGACGGCACAGGTACAAGCCATTCTCGCTGCGCCGCAGCCTTTGGATGCCGAAGTGCACAACCCGTCCATCGCAGCGGTGGTATTGCTTGCCAAACTCAACATCCAGAACATCGAGGATGGGATCGACTTTCCCTTGCTCAGCCTGGCCCGCGAGCAAGTCCCTGTATTTCGCTTCGACTATTTGCAAAATACCGCGCGCTATTTCGCCGAGCATGCGATTCAGGCGGAGCGGACTTACATCAATTTCAAGACCAGCGCCGAGCAGGAGGAATTCCAGCGCTCCATGCTGCAAAACGCGGTCGACCTGGAGGCGGCGAACGAACAACTCGAGATCAAGAAAGTTGAAATTGCGCAAGAACAGAAGGAAGCAATCGAGGCGAACCAGGCCTACGCGAATACGCAGCTCGAAAACGCGAGGGATCTGAAAACGGAATATGCAGACGTGAGTCTCGAAGAGATGGCTTTGGACTCCGAAATCACGTATGTCGGCGCGCCTACGACCGAATACGACTTCTCCGGCTATGAGGGATATGGAATCTCGAACGGAACCCACCGCGTCGATGAAGTGCTCCGTACGCTGACACAGCGTCGGAGCGAGATCTCGCGCGAGTTCGAGCTCAACAACATGGATCGCCGGATCAGCGAGTTGGAGGCTGCGAAGAAAGTCGCGGATGAGCAGGTGGACATTGCGACCAAACAAAAGGAGGCCGCCGATATCCAGAAGAACATTGCCACGCTTCGCAAGCAGCAGGCCGAGCAGCAACTGGCGCTGTTCGACTCGCAGGAGTTCACGCCTGACCTCTGGAACCGCTTGGCGAACGAGATTCGCCAGATCTCCCAGTCATACCTCAGCCAGGCTATCGTGATAGCACGGCTGATGGAACAGGCTTACGAGTATGAGGTGGGCAAAGCGGTGAATATCATCAAACCCTCGTACAACCGGAACGACCTGGCCGGTCTTCTGGGCGGCGATTTTCTGCTTCAGGACATCGATTCGTTTACCTTCATGCGGATTATCCTCGGCGAGAAAAAACAGCCGATGAAGGAAATCATCTCTCTGGCGGACCGCTACCCGGTTCAATTCCTGCGCGATTTTCAGCGGACGGGGACCATGGGTTTCCGTACCGAGCTGAGCGATTTCGACCGGAACTACCCCGGCGCCTACCTGCAGCGCATCAAGCGCGCCGAGGTGATTGTCGAAGGGTTGATCGGCCGTGGTGGAATACACGCGAGCCTGACCAACACCGGACTATGCCTGTCACGCATGCGCAAAGGGGGGATCAAGATGCGGCTGCTACAACCGGAAACGCTGCTGGTGTCGCAATATCGTATCGCTGCGGACGCTTTGATATTCACGCCGGATGTCGAGATGTTGGGGATCTTCGAACACAGCCCGGTCTCAACTTCATGGATCTTCGAGCTCAATCCGGCGGCAAACGACATCATCCTGAACTACATTACCGACATAAAGCTCGTACTTTATTACGAGTCGTTTTTTGATCCGAGCCTGAAGCCGAAGGTTCTGGAAGAGCTCGCGGTCGAGCAGATGAATGCCGGACGCCGCACCGTCGCACTCCGGTACGAGCTTTTTGACGAGTTCTTCGCGTTCCAGGATACCGGCGAGGTGACGTTCACGCTTCGATCGACCATGCTTCCTTTTTATCATACCGATCCGCGCGTACGCGAACTCACCTTCCTGATCGAAACGGACGAGGGCGTAGAGCCGGGGAACCTCATTGTCAAGGTATCCAGAGCGGATGGCACTGCGGCCACCCAGACCACGACTGCGGACGGCGCGCTTTCGACGGGTGGATCGAACCCGCTTAACGCGTTCATCGGCAAACCGTGGTTGCAGGAGTGGAAGATTTCGATTCCGATGGCGGAGAACCAGGCCCGGTTCGATGCCGGCTTTGCATGGTCGCAGGTGCAAAACATCGTAATGACGACCGAGTACGAATTCACTCCTCGCCGCATTCCCGGTCAGCCCTACCTGTTGCTGCTGGATCGCTTCGATGCGGACACGCTTGCGGATTTTGATGTTATCGATGATCCGCAAGCCACGGTGTCGGCGCCCTCGGACTGGGTCTTCAATGCTGAGGCGCATCGCATTGATCAGCTGTCGGATATCCATGGAGGTGCGTTTGAAGCCGGGGCGACAGGACCTGACAAGCCCGGTACCTACCTAGTTCGGAAAGCAACGGCCGCACTGCCGGCAGTCCAGAATTGCATCGTGGCCGTCGATGTCAGCTCTGAAGACAAAGATGGTATTGGCGTGGTGTTCCGCTGGCAGGACGCGGACAATTTCTACTACTTCCTGATGGACCAGGAGCGCAACTATCGGCGGATGGGCAAGAAGGTCGCCGGCGTATTCCAGGAACTCGATACCGCCGCGCTCGATGCGACTCGCGGATACGACGCCGGTACAAGCTATGCGTTGAAGGTACGCATCAGTGGAACCCAGTTGAATGCGTACCTGAATGACGAACTGGTATTGTCAGGGCAGGATGCATCGCTACCTAACGCAGGGCGTGCCGGGCTGTTCTGCTGGGGCAGCGCGGGAGCACACTTCGACAACTTCCGCATCGTCGATCTCTGAAATAAGAGGATAGCCTGTGGCCAACAAATCGCCTGTCAATCGTCAATCTGCATCCAATCCGGCCGGCGGCGGCGACGTTCGCGGTCTCGGCGAGACGTTTCAGCCGGACCTGAATTCCGGTGTCGGCAACTATCGGGTTCCGCTCGACCTGTTGCCGGGCATCCGAAACTTTCAACCCAGCCTGGCTCTCGGCTACAGTACCGGCGCCGGGAACGGCGCCTGGGGCTTGGGTTGGTCCCTGCCTTTTGCCGCCATCAGCCGCCGCACGTTTCGAGGCACACCCTCCTACACGGACGACGATACCTTCCTGTTCGCCGGACAAACGGAACTCCTCCCCGTAGGCTCTGGCAATTTCAGGGCGTCAATCGAGAATGGATTCGAGCAGTTCAGTCGCACGGCCTCCGGGTGGCAGGTTACGGAGAAGTCCGGCATGCGCCATACCTTCGGGACTACGGCCGAGAGCAGGATCGAATTCGACGATAATGGGACGATTCGGGAGTTCGCATGGCTTATCGAACGCACAGAGGACACCGCTGGCAACACCATTACCTACCGGTATCGAACGGAACAAGGCCAGCGATATATCGATGAGATACGCTACGCCGTCTATGTGATCCGGTTCGAATATGAGGCCCGCCCGGACCTGTTCTCGGATTTTCGCAGCGGTTTTGATTTGCGCACTGCCCTTCGCTGCTCACGTATCACGCTTCACGTGGACCCGCTCGGTCCAGCCGCTGTTCGTACGTGGGCGCTGTCATACGATACGGAGCCTTTCTCAGGTTTGTCGCTTCTTCGGTCGGTCACTTTTTCGGGCCATGATCCGGAAACGGGAGAGTCGGCGGCACTTCCACCACTCGAATTTTCCTATACGGAATTTGCGCCCTCCAGCCGCCGTTTGAGAAAATTCGTGGCTGGAGCGGGCGCCGCGCCGCCCGGCCTCGACCAGCCGAACCTGGAACTGATCGATCTGGACGGCCGCGGTCTGCCCGGTATTTTGTCGATTGAAAACGGCGTGGCACGGTACTGGTCCAATACGGGTGGACTCAGGTGGGGACCACCGCGTTCCTTGCCGCAGTTCCCGGCTGTCTTCTCCACCGCTGAAGATCGCGTGCAATTTGCCGATATGGACGGAAACGGCGCGGCGGATGTACTGGTCGGCAGCGGAACACTGAGCGGCTTCTACCGCAATGAAGGAACCGGCGCTTTTGCCGATTTCAACCAGTACGTGCGGCAACCGCAGCTAGCTTTTGAAACCGGTGGTCTGCAGTTGATGGATGTCAATGGCGATGGTCTCGTTGACGCGGTGCATGACGGTAGCACCGGTCTTCAGGTATACGACAATCTGGGGTCCGCAGGGTGGAAACCTCCGAGACTGGTGCCAAAAGACGACCTGCCGACGCCGGTTCCTAATCTATCTTCCGGCGATCCCCGCATCCGTGTTGCCGACATCAATGGTGACGGACTAGCGGATGTGGTGTTATTCAGCAGCGGGTATTTCGAATACTGGCCCTCGCGCGGCGGAGGCCACTTCTCCGAGTCGCGCAAGATGACCGCCGCGCCGAGATTCCCATATCCGTTCGA
Source organism: Nitrosospira sp. Nsp18 (assembly GCF_900103145.1). NCBI lineage: Bacteria > Pseudomonadati > Pseudomonadota > Betaproteobacteria > Nitrosomonadales > Nitrosomonadaceae > Nitrosospira > Nitrosospira sp. Nsp18. The sequence continues at coordinate 18,372 of NZ_FMWY01000015.1, forward strand.
TCCGGCGCGAGTGTTCATTGTCGATATCGACGGGGATGGCCTGGCCGATGTCGTTTTTGTAGGTTATGACGAGGTAACGTACTGGATCAATCAGTCGGGGAACTCGTTCAGCGCTCCGCAGACGATTCGCTACACCCCGCCAACCTCGCGCGCCGACACCTTGCGAATCGCCGACATGAGCGGAACCGGAACGGCGGGGATCTTGTGGACGAGTCCGTATCCGGACTATCGCTACCTTGACTTCACCGGCGATGTGAAGCCCGGCCTGCTTTCGCGCATTGATAACGGACTTGGCCGCATCACGGCCATCGAATACACCACCTCGACAGGAGAAGCGACGCGTGACCGCGAACTGGGGGAACCATGGACGTCATTTCTTCCGTTTCCTGTGCAGGTGGTCTCCGCCGTCACCGTCGATGATTCGATCAGTGGTCTGCACAACGTGACCCGCTACCGTTATCACGAGGGCCATTACGACGGGCATCGGCGTGAATTCGATGGGTTCGGCCGATCCGAGCAGATTGAAGAAGGCGATGACTCAATTCCTTCGTGTCGCACTGTCTTTCATTACCACACTGAAGCCTCGGGGCGGCCAACCGTTCCAGATCCCGAGCTTCGGCGTAGCCTGAAGCGCAAACTTTTTCGGGTGGAGATATTCGGAGAAGACGGCGGTCCGCTGGCAGCAGCCCCTTATCGAGTGGAGGAGAGCCGATGGACCGTACGTGTCGAGCAGACGCTGCCGGATAGCCGGCGAGTTCTGTTCCCCTTCATTGAGGAGACGACCACGTCGACGTTCGAGCGCACGCCCGGCGCCCGCATCGAGCGGCGCCTGCTCACCTTCGATATATCCGGAAATGTGACAAGCGAAGAGCGTAGTGGGGAAGGAGGGGCAGGCGTACCTATCGATATCGTTGTTACGACCCACGCCGAGTACGCGCTGGACCTGGCAGGGCGCGTTCGCGACCGCGTCTCCCGCATTGTCCAGCGTGATGGCGACGGCAATTTACTCAACGAAGTGCGCCAATACTATGACGGCGCCGCATTCCAGGGCCTGGCGCTCGGCCAGGTCACAAATGGGCTGCTCACTCGCACCGAAAAGGTTGCGCTGCACAAGGATGCGGCTGCGTCCACATATGGCGCCCATGAGCCTGACTTTTCCGCGTTGGAGTATCACGACGGAGAGGATCAGGATGGCAAGCCCGCCTGGCTGTACGATCATAGACGGATCAGCCTTGATGAGCGCGGCAACGTTCTAGTCAGCCGGGATGCGCGCGGGAACGACACGCTCTACACCTTCGACGAGTTCGGTCTATTCGCCACGTCGATCACTGATGCAAAAGGTTTTGTTGCGACGGTCGAGCATGATCTCCGGGTAGCGAGGCCCCGGCGGATGGTGAATCCTAACGGCGGCGTGACCGAGTCGCGCTACGACCCCTTGGCCCGTATCGCGGTGGTAGCGGCGCCGGGCGATACGCTCGCAATCCCCACCGTCACCTATTCATACGAGACCACGACGCTGCCCGCGCTTCGCGCTGCCCACTATCGCGTCCTTACGGGTGATACTCGTACCATTTCCGTCAACGAATATCTCGATGGGGCCGGAGCCCTGTTCCAGCGCCGGACCGAGCATGACGGCGATATGGTATCCGTCAGCGGCCAGGTCGTTCCCAATGCCCGGGGTAAAACAGCCGAAAAATTTGAATCCTTCTATGCCGAAGGATTGGAGTTCGAGCCGTATTCAGCTGATCCTTCCGCGCCACGGCGCAGCTTCTTCTTCGACCCATTGGGCCGCGCAATCCGTACCTTGCATCCGGATGGCGGCCAATCCGGCGCGGAATATGGAACGTTCGACACGCTGTTTTCGGATGCAGGGGATAACGACCCTGGCATGGCAGGATCGTTCGGGACGCCGCGGCGCGAAATCTACGACGCTTGGTACCGCCTAATGGCAGTGGAAGAGCGTGACCAGACCTCCGTCCGCGCGACCAGCTACGAGCTTGATGCCACCGGCCGTTTGCGGCAGATCACCGATCCACGCGGGGTGGTCCTTACCCGCATCAATCGCGATCTTACGGGACAGGAGATCTCGATCGATCATGTGGATGCGGGCCATCGCCTGCTGGCTTATGATGCTGGCGGCAACCTCGCGCTACAGGTGGATGGGGCTGGCGAGCCGATCAATCGCAGCTACGATGAACTGAATCGCATCATCGGGACGGCTTATGGGGGAGCCGAGCCGGAAACGTACTTCTACGACGCCGGGGCGGGCGCAAACCTGACGGGCCGGTTGGCACGCTCGATCGACCCCGCCGGCGAGACCACCTACAGCTACGATTCCCGCGGCAATGTCATCGAGCGCTCGCGCATGGCGCCAGGCCAGACCGAAGCACTGACGCTGACCTATTCATTCGACCGCATCGGCCGCATGACCCGGTTGACCTATCCCGATGAAGCCGCTATTGATTTCGAGTATTACTCGGGATTTCTGCTTCGGCGCATTCCGGGATGTGTGAACGCAATCGAATACACAGCCGCTGGCGTGCGGACGGGAATGGATTATCAGAACGGGGTCCGGACTGAATACGGCTATGATCCGGCTTCTCTTCGGCTGCGGGAAATCCGAACGTTCCGGCCCGATACCGGAGCCGTATACTTTCATACCCGTTACGATATCAGTACGGTCGGCAATGTTGCGTCAATCGAGGATCTGCGGCCCGGTACCCCGGGATTTGTGCGGACGCAGAGCTTCGGATACGATGCGTTTCACAATCTGCTGGAGGCTTCCAGTCCCGATCCGGCGGCAGGGTACTCGCATATCTACGAGTATGACGCGGCGGCAAATTTTATTCGCAATCCACTGATCAGTCCCAACCCGCTCTTGTATGAAAACAATGGCAACAGCAACCGGCTGAGCGGCTACGTAGACAGCGACGGCATTACTCCCGTTAATCTGTTCGGATACGACCTGAACGGCAACGTCGAGTCCATGCCCGGGCGCACTTTCACGTTTGACGTGAAGCAGCAGCTCGCGCGGGTGCAACTGGATAGCGGCGCGGATGTCGCTTTTTTCTACGACCATAAAGGGGTGCTAAGTCGGCGTGAAGCGACCGACGCCGGTTCGATGGAAGTGACGCATTACGTTGACAACCTGTTCGAGTCGCGTGATGGTTTGGACATACGCTGGGTAATGGCGGGAGACCTGCCGGTCGCCCGTGTCTCCGGCGGGACGACGGTATTCATACACAACGATCATCTGGGCAGTGCGGTCATCTATACCGATGCGGATGGTAACCTTCTGACCGAGACCGCATTCCACCCATTCGGGAGCGTGCTCATTGCGCCGTCCGGTACACTGCCCCCAGCGTTCGCGACGAAAAGGCTGGATGCGGATATCGGCTTGTACTACTTCAACGCGCGCTGGTACTCGCCGACGATGGGACGCTTCATTTCCCCCGACTCGCTCTACCTGTACCAGCCGGAACAGGGGCTCCAGGAACCGAAGCGCCTGAACCCTTACGCATACGCCGGCAACAATCCGGTGCGCTATGTCGACCCGAGTGGGCTCGGCTTCTGGGACGTGCTGGGCGCGATTGTCATCGCCATTGCCGTGGTGGTGGCGGTCGTTGCCGTTTCGGTGCTGACCTTCGGAGTCGGGACCGCGATCGGGTTCGGCACGCTCCTGGCTTATGCGGCAGTTGCGGGGCTTGCAGGCGCTGCAATTGGCGCTGTCGTCGGCGGCATTGCCTATGGCAGTTGGGAAGGCGCGCTGCGCGGCGCCCTGATCGGATTTACCGCCGGAGCCAATGCTATGATCGGCGGCATGATCTTCGGGCCGATTATCGGCGCCGCTCTTGGCGTTATCACCTTCCTGTCGGTCATCCCGCCAGTGGCTAAGAGCGATGTCTACCAGGGCATACTCGGCTGGACCAGTTACCTGATGCCGATGAGCTGGCCTGGCCACGCGATTGGTCTTACCTTGTTCGCCTTGAATGTCGTCGGTTATTTGGTCACCTTCGGGCAAGTGGATGCGCTACGGATTCGGGATATGCAGGTCGACTGGAAAACGGGAAACATTTTCACAGTAGGGGGATGGGTCGGCCAGCTGGATGGGAGAGCATTCAACTTCGGCGCATTCAGTTTCGTGAACACATCACGCTATGTCGGCGGAGAAATTATCCCCGCTACATTCGAGCATGAGTCGGGTCATATGCTGAGCAACGCGGCATTCGGTTTCTTCCAGGCAACGCGCGTGTTCGAGGGAAACGGACTGGACAGCTTCTGGGAGCGCATTGCCGAAAGCAATGTGCCTCCAGGTTTGCGGGGCACCGATCCCGTGACGCCAGAACCCGATCGTCCCAAGATCCCGCAATGGGGTTGATGTGCGATAGGCGGGGAAGTCTGCCGGTTCTTCCCGAGGCCAAGTGGGAAATGGGAAATTTTCTTTGAAAACCTTTTCGAGGGGTCCGGGCTGTGCGCTACGCGCGAGCGCAGTTGTCTTGGGTCGGAGTCAGATGCTAATTCTTGGCTCTGACGGGCGAAGTTTCAGCGTCAGCTCTTGTCGTACCAACGCGGATAGCTCACTGATAAGCCCCTCATTCAGGATGCCGATTCCATGCGGACTCCGTCATAAGCGCGAGTTGCAAAGAGGTTATCACTGTTCTTTTTCTCAAAATACATGGCCTCGTCAGCATATCTGAGAAGTTGCTGCGCCTCCTCACCATGATCAGGGTAGAGTGCAATCCCGATGCTCGGCATTATGCAGAGGCTGCGGCCCTCTAATTTTATGGGTTGACTGACAGCACTGCGGATTTTTTTGGCCACATTCGAGGCGTGCTCGGGCAACTCGATGTTTTCTAGCAGCACCACGAACTCATCGCCCCCCATGCGCGCGACAGTATCCAATTGGCGTACGCACCGCTTCAGGCGATTGGCAACCTCCTGCAACAACTCATCCCCTGCAACATGGCCCAAAGAGTCGTTGACTTGTTTGAAATTGTTCAAGTCCAGGTAGAGCAGCGACATTTGTCCTTGTTCACGTCGTGTTCTTGCCAGCGCCATTTTCAGGCGATCATATAAAAGTCCTCGGTTGGGCAGCCCGGTCAACCCGTCGTATTGCGCCATGTGCTTCAGTCGGGCGTGTAACTGTTTGCGCTCGATAGCGGTCGCAACCTGAGTGGAAACAAATTGCAGCAGTTCCTTGTCCTTTTCAGTGTAGCGTGCACCGTCGGAGTTGCCTTTCAAAACCAGGGCACCGATAGTACCCTTGTGCGAGTTTAGGGGAACAATCAGCCAGCATAAATTGCTGTCGTTGACAGCTCGTAATTCCTGGGGACGGCTAGCCAGCGACCCGGGCCCCAGCAACAGGGACTTCCTGGTGCGAATGACTTCTGCGCAGAGCGTACTTACGGTTGTTTGCTGTAGCTCGGACGCCTCGTCGTGGTCACCGGTGTAATAGGGAAAGCTCAGCTGATCATTGCTCTCATCGTACATTGCCACGGAAAAATGAGTCGCTGACAGCAGCCTACCGATTATTTGATGAATTAGCTGAAACAAAGAGAGTAGACCCTCTGCAGTATGCGCGGCCTCGGAAATGGCGTAGAGCGCTGCCTGCATTGATTCAGCCTGCTTGCGCTCGGTGATGTCTCGTGCAACGGCAATCCTCAACTGATCGGCTTCGGACCAGCGGGCCGACCACATAATGTGCACCACTTGTCCATCCTTGCGTATATAGCGGTTCTCAAAATCAAGTGTGGGATGCCCTGCTATGATTTCATTGGCCGCCTGCAGAGTTCTCGCTCTATCCTCGGGCACCACCATCTCCAACATAACCTTGCCGATCATTTCTTCCGGTGTATAGCCAAAAATGCGCTCGCATGCTGCACTGACAAAGATAAAACGCCCCTCTCCATCAACAACGCAAATAGCGTCGAGCAGTTGATCTATAAATCTAGCCAAAGGTGCGTAAGTTTTTGCATGCATATATAAAGGTACTACCTGGGATTTGACCAGCCTAGTCTTTTGTAGCCAACTCCAGAGTTGAAAAGGGAATCGAATAGATCGACGGAGAACAGGAACTCAGGTTATTGGCTTCCCGTTTGAAGCTCTCGCGCGCTTTCTCCCGCTCAACGTATTGCTGGATAGCTCGCGCATGCTCCAATGCGCCGATCGCTGTCGCGCGCCTGGTTTGCTATTTCGATGATATGAGCTATAAAAAAAAGTAGGCAATGTTATATCACGTCGCACCAAATAATTTAATGTTCTTTTATCACCTTAATGCTTCTCTCAATCCAACTATGACATTTCCTGATCGCCATTGATATTGAATCACCATGAACAAGTGGGCTAGCGTTAGTCCATTCATCATCAGGGGGAATAAACATGCAAGCATATCGTGGTCGCTGGCAGATTACCGTCATAGGTAAGGATTCAGCCTGGGATCAACGTATTTCGATTACCGGGGCTTCAAGCGGGGGCGGCATCATCGCGGGCGTCCTGGGCTCGACTCAGGTCGTGGACGGTGCTCTTTGGAACCTGACGATCGAACATAATGACGGCACCCACGGGTGGCAGGAGAACGCTGCCGTTTTCCCCGATCCGTTACAGAAGAACGGCGCACACCTCTCGCAAGTCGTTCGTTCCAAGGATGTCTTTACCCCTTCCGATACCGACCCGAATGACCTGGTGATCCGAGTAGACAAGATCGGTCCGATGTTTGATATTACCCTTCGCCCCTTCTCGATCGATGGCCAATCCTTATTAATGTTCGCCGATGGTGTTTTTCTCGGCGTCAACGGAATGCAGTACATGGGTGTCGAAATTAAAAACACCTGGGGAGAAGCGTTCCAGGACGAACTCCTGTTTGATATCTCCAACGTTGGGCGGGCTACGCTCGCATCGTTCGGAATCATGGTCGTTGACACGTGGACTGCCGCCGACCTGGCGGCTACCCAGCAGATGGTACAGGGGCGTGCAATCCGTATACCTCCTTTGCAGATCGGGGAAAAGACCACGGTCTATTTTCTAGTGGATGCGAGCGGCGCGCGACGCGGCAAGCCGCCCGTCGAGTTTGTTTTGCATAACCTGGGGGGCGACCCGGACCCAGACGATACGATGCGACACAATGCCAGAACTATCTTCATCGCTGAACTCGACTATGATCCCAGCACAGGGACATCCGTGGTTTATATACCAGAAGGCAAGGTTTCGCTGACACTCAAGTCTCTGGCGGTTGACCCGGTCGCGCTGCAGCAACTTTGTAAGAACGTGCTCAAGCCGGGAAGTGGATCAAACGGATCGAGAGTGGGCGACGACATTACTCGCCTGATGCGCGGGATGCACGGAGGCAATTGCAACCCGAAAATACTGCGCGAGTTGATTACGCTACTGTGCAGATGCCTCGTCGGTGCGGATTGCCACGGCAATGACGGCGGGGGTGGTGGTGGCGGTGGTTCCGGTGGATGGCAGCGGGTATGCCTGCCAGGCGGCATGTGGTTACCGCTTGCCTTCGATTACAGCGTCGAAATCAAAGGCGGCTTTGTCGGTCAACACGGCCCGCTGGCCTTTCAAGACCCATGGTGGAAGATCGTGTTGCTGATCATCGCGCTTATCGCCTGGTTGGTCGGACTCGTGGAATCCATTGTCGCCGACAAAACCGGATGGGGGAATGTTGGCGACCACCCTCGCAAAATCGGCACGGTGGGTGTCTCCAACCGGACCACTACCGATGCCTGCCTGATAGAACTGGATAACAGCAGGCCGTTCGTGCAGCAAGTCCTCGACGCCATCACGGGTGAGCCGAATGCAAATTTCATCGTCGGCACAGATACCTTGATCTCAATCGACCCTCAGATTGCGTTCCCCAGCCTGGCGGCGGCAGATGTGGTTGGGAAGAAGGTGTACAAATCGGGCTCCCGCACCGGCCTGACGCACGGCATCGTCAGCAGCATTGCACCCTTTACGCAGACCAGAGGCAATGATTCGACGCCGGACCCGAATCACCCGGATCTGGTTTTTCAGCGGAACCAATTTACCATTGGCGCGGATCCCGCATTTGGGGAGGAGTTATTCGACGACCATGGAGATTCGGGTTCCCTTGTTCTTTCCCGAGAGCCTGCAACAATGAACCAGGTTGTTGGATTACTCCATTCCGGGAACGGGGGGACTTCGCCCATCCAAGACGTGCTAGCCGCACTCAACCTCAAGCTACGCTGACAACAGGAGTAGGAAAAATGTCTGACTTGAATCCGCTTGACCCCAGCTCATTCGCTCAACTTGAAGCCATGATTGCCAGGATCGCTCCGCAGTGGATGGCAAACCCAAACATCGTTGCTATCGTTCCCGCGCTTAAAACCAAGGGTGGATATGTCCAACCCCAGAAACTCGTTCTGGGCTTCTACGTCCGCGAGAAAGTCGCGCCTGCGCTATTGCAGGATCGCGGCTACTCTTTAATACCCAGTGAAATCGAGGGCATATCCACTGATGTGATTCCTGCAGTCCGAAAGCCGCTGGGTTCCGTAGATACAAAAGAGACGCGCAGCCAGATGTTCGATACGCTCGCGGGCGGCATGGCGGTGGGCAATGCGAATATGAACGCATACGGTACGCTAGCCATGATCCTGTTTGCCCAGGATGATGGTCGCCCCGTCGGGCTGACTAACGAGCACGTGTTGGTGTTCGATGGAGACGGTCACGTTGGAGACGAAGTGCAGCAGCCGCGCTTCTATCTGAACAGTGAAGTCTCTATCGACAGTGCGGCCTGTTGCCCCAACGGTCAACTTCACTATCGACCTGTCGATAATCCCATTGTGGATGCAGCGGCCGGAGTTTTTGCCGCTGCCGCCGTCGCAGCAGCGTTGTCGGATCAGATTGACCCTCATCGCCGTGGTCAGGACGCAACGGTGCCCGACCTTACTGAGCGTACCCTGCGTGAGACCGTTTCGGTTGAGATGCAGTATCCGGAGATACCGCTACCAGGGTATCCGTATAACCTCGACGTGAAATGGAAATACCAACGGGTAACAGATAGGCGCACACTGGAATACTCGGCCTCGGAGACCAAGCCGAACCTGCACGTCGTGCAAATGCAGGAATTGCTCACCGACCGGCCTGTCTACCAGCGCGGTAACCAAGTGGTGTTTTTCGCCCTGCTGGGAGCGGAACTCAATCGAGAGACCTGCCAAAATTACTTTGTGACAGCAGCAGCGCTGTCCCCGAGCCATCGTCGGGCCTATAAAATCATCCTTAAACCCTGGGAGATCGATAATGCGCCGAGAATTGACAACCCTAACCATAGCCTGGTGGGTGGCCAAGCTGTACGGCGTTGCATATCCTTCAATGACCAAAAATCCGGCGATTGTTTTCGGCATCCGCGCAGTATCAGTGGAATAATTTTTGACCCTGAGGACCACACCGCATGCTTTGTGCAACGGGGCGCGACCGAACCACCCGCGCTGGTTTTTCCGCATGCCGGCTTGACCATACGATTTTCGACACCGGTACAGGAGGTGTTAGGTCGTGTCGTGTTCAACGCATCGGTGACCATGACGGCATTCAACGGGGCCTCAGAGGTGGGGACCGCAACCACATCAGGCGCGTCTCCCACAAACCTGCATCTCACCGCTCCAGGCATAACTCATGTCGCTTTTCATGGCAATGACGAATCGCCGGAACTGCTGGAAATTTGCACCGTAAAGCACCTGCGGAAATACTGTGCCTATCGGGGTGAATTTACCTTGCTGCCAGACGAGGAAATCGGCATGTGGTCGACCTATCTGTTCGCGCAGACGCGCAACGATGTGCCGTTAGGGGCCGACCCGCTTATCGCCGCGACAACCATAGGCGGCCTGCCGGTGACCAGCAATTTTGTCGACGCAGGCGGCTCTGACAACATCACCTATGGCCACTCATGCTTGGTGGATATTGTGCCGAACGGCCAATTTGAGGTTACGCCGGCAGTGGTAATCGGTTAACCGCACGCGGGTAGCGGAGTAAGCTTATTTCGCATAATGTCAGGGTACTATGCGGTATTGTTCCGGCCGCCTGTCTCTACCCTTGGCCGCCGGCCTTATCCATTTTTTCAATGAACAAATGCACCTGGTTGGTCATCAGCACATAGGCGTGCATGTCATGAGTCAACACATTTAAAGTTAAAATCACCGTCGAAACACGGTGGTTTTACCCATTTTATTTAAATAAAAGAAAGAATTAGGAGTAACGCCGCAGTTGAACGAGAGCAATTTATTGCTGCAGTGCACGGACAGCTGCGACGCAAATATAGGCGGAATATTCGCAAGGCTTTTTCAGTACCTGATACCGGTACTTCGTTACGCAGACAAAGCGGTACTCAATTTGAAAAACTGAGTGACTGGTATCCGTAACCATATGCCACATCTCCCTCTGTGCAGCATATTGTCGCAGCTAAAGCTGACTGGCTAAAGCCGATTTAAACCTTGGAATGGAAAATCAAAAATCTGACCCTGTTGATTATGTTAATCGACTTTTTCCGATTTTATCTTGATGAGCTTGCCATCTTCGCCGACCTTGATCTCAATCTCCTTGCCGTCTGGTTTTTCTACCTCGGCTTCATAAACGGTAACAATTTTGTCGTTGTCGAAATGAAGAGCTCGAGCGTGCTGTATTTTCGTTTCCTTCTCAATTTCCTCGATTTTTCCGCCACCTGCGTGATCGGTTATCGTTTTCTGAACGGCAGGCGGTACATCCGTCCACTGAATTCTCTCCTGATCTCCGGCAAAAGCCGAGGTTGCGAATACCATCGCCGCGGGCAGGACAACTGACATGAATAACTTCTTTTCCATTTGGGACCTCCTATTTCATTTCAAGAAACATACTCCCCAAAAAAATTATATTTTTTGGAATAATGGGCGCGAATCAAAAAGTAGTCTGTTCGGTATCGCTCCTAAACCACTTTGTAAAAAAGGTTAAAGGATGTGCTCGGGATGTGCGCGCACGCTGCTCTTAGCAAATAAAATTGCCAGTATTGCAGCACAAGACGGTCAATCGATGAAAAAACCAATAGGTAGAGTAGAGAAAAGACTTCCGCCTGCCCTCCCTCCTAAAACCGTGCATGCGGTTTTCCCGCACACGGCTTTCCGATGTTCTTTTGGCTCGGGAATCGGCCTAACCCGGTTCCATGAACCCCGATCTTGCGAAAATTTATAGGGTCAGACTGTCAACCATGCTACTCACGGCTAACCACAATTATTTATTCTATATAAAAACCGATAATCCACCTCTACACAAAAAAATCGCACCCAATTATTGCCACGTAAAATCATGTGCTGCGGTTACCATTCTGATCTTTCGCATTACTTTATTTATAATTCCAGTATGCGCTCGCTTAATAAGATAATAATTGGCAGGTTGAACACTGGGCTTGTCGAAACAGCCTTGCTTTAACCTGAAGCGCTGAACGTTTCTGACCAATTTCAGATAATGAATCATCCCATCACACCCTGGAACAGATAATGAATTATCTAATCACTAAGCTCGGCTGGTGGGCATTTGCCGCTCTTGGCGCGTTTGCATTCGCTTTCATCGCGCTGCACCATGGCGAATCGATAGGCGCCATCTGGATCGTTATTGCCACCGTCTGCGTCTACACCATCGCCTATCGCTTCTACAGCCAGTTCATTGCCAGCCGGGTGCTGAGGCTGGACCCTACCCGCATGACGCCGGCTTACAAATTCAATGACGGCCTGGATTATGTGCCAACCAACAAATACGTATTGTTCGGGCATCATTTCGCCGCGATTGCCGGCGCCGGTCCGCTCGTCGGCCCAATATTGGCAGCGCAGATGGGTTATATGCCGGGCATGTTGTGGCTGCTGGCGGGTGTCGTCTTTGCCGGTGCGGTACAGGATTTTGTTGTGCTATTCATTTCCACGCGCCGCGATGGCCGCTCGCTGGGCGACCTGATCAAGTCGGAACTGGGGCAGATACCCGGCATGATCGCCCTCTTCGGCACTTTTTTCATTATGCTGATCCTGCTGGCGGTGCTGGCGCTGATCGTGGTCAAAGCACTGGCGGAATCGCCATGGGGCACCTTTACGGTAGCGGCTACCATGCCCATTGCCTTGTTCATGGGCGTGTATGCACGTTATATCCGCCCTGGCGCGATCGGGGAAGTGTCATTGATCGGCTTTGTCTTATTGATGCTGTCGATCATCGGCGGGCAGTACGTGCAGGAAATTCCCGCGCTGGCAGTCATGTTCACCCTGTCCGGTGAACAGTTGACCTGGATACTGATCGCCTACGGCTTCATCGCTTCCGTACTGCCGGTCTGGCTCTTGCTGGCGCCGCGCGACTATCTGTCCACCTTCCTCAAGATCGGTACGATTGTCGGCCTGGCCATCGGCGTCATCTTCATTTCGCCAACACTCAAGATGCCAGCGTTCACACAGTTTGTGGATGGCTCCGGCCCGGTCTGGTCGGGCAGCCTGTTTCCCTTCCTGTTCATTACCATCGCCTGTGGCGCGGTATCCGGTTTTCATTCGCTCATCTCGTCCGGCACCACCCCGAAGATGATCCGAAACGAGACTGATGCCCGCTTCATCGGCTACGGGGCGATGCTGATGGAATCGTTTGTCGCCATCATGGCGCTGATTGCCGCCTCAACGCTTGAGCCCGGGGTGTATTTCGCCATGAATAGCCCGGCCGCAATCATCGGCACCACAGCGGAATCGGCTGCGCAAACCATATCGCAATGGGGTTTTTATCTCACGCCCGAGATGGTCACGCAGACCGCGCGGGACGTTGGGGAACATACCATTATTTCGCGTACCGGCGGCGCCCCGACGCTGGCTGTGGGCATGGCGCAAATCCTGTCGGAGTTTGCCGGCGGCAAGGCAATGATGGCGTTCTGGTATCACTTCGCGATCCTGTTCGAGGCGCTGTTCATCCTGACCGCGGTCGATGCGGGAACCCGCGCCGGACGCTTCATGCTGCAGGATTTGCTGGGCACCTTCATCCCGTCGATGAAACGCACGGATTCATTGATTGCCAGCCTGATCGCGACCGGTATCTGTGTTGCCGGCTGGGGGTATTTCCTGTACCAAGGGGTGGTTGATCCGTTGGGCGGGATCAATACACTGTGGCCGCTGTTCGGCATTTCGAATCAGATGCTTGCGGGCATTGCGCTGATTCTCTGCACCGGCGTGCTGTTCAAGATGAAGCTTGACCGTTTTGCCTGGGTGACGATCGTGCCTGCCACGTGGGTGCTGGTGTGCACGCTGACCGCTGCCTGGCAGAAGATATTCGATGCCAATCCGCGCATCGGTTTTCTGGCGCACGCGGGCAAATACAAGGACGCTGTCGCAGACGGCGTGCTCCTTGCGCCAGCCAAGTCGCTGGAGCAGATGCAGCAGGTGATTTTTAACGACTATGTGAATGCATCGCTAGCGGGATTGTTCATGCTGGTACTGATCAGTATCCTGTTTTTCGGTATCCGGACAGTACTACACGCACGCGCCACGGGCAGACCTACCGCTAAAGAAGCGCCATTCGAATTGCTGCCGGTCGAGGCGGCAAGAACATGAGGGCGGCAAGAACGTAAGGGGCAAGAACTAAGGGTTCACATCTATGCTAAATAAAATAAGCAGAACGGTTCAGTACCTGGGACAGAGCATGCGGCTCATGGTTGGCATGCCCGAATACAGTACTTATGTCGACCACATGAAAAGTGCGCATCCCGAGAGGCCGCTCATGTCTTACCAGGAATTCTTCCGGGAGCGCCAGGAGGCGCGCTATGGCGGCAATGGTAAAGTCACCCGGTGTTGCTAAATTTCCACGCGCACAGGTAGCGCATCAATACGCCTCACTTATCGCGTTTGTCCGTTCGTTTACCGGCTGAAGATATCGAATTATCGCCGCAATATTGAGCTTCAGCGATTCGCTGAAGCAGATCCAATTTTCTTCAATATTACGGGGGTGAATAATGAACAAGACCAAGCACTTTCTGGCGGTGATCGGATGCTCAATCGGTGCTGTAGTAAGCCAACCTTCATTCGCAGCGGATAGAACGTCGGATGTCACTGTCGACTGGAGCCAACTACAGATTTCGGTTACCGGAGTCGACGGTACTGTGCCCGGGGTCACCTTTTCCGATCAAAACACATCCTTGAGCTCATCCGCGCAGGTTCCTCAACAAGGCAGTGAATATAATTCGAAGTCGATTTATGACTGGACATCAAGCGCCGCAGTAACTGCCGACGCAACTTCCACCACGTTCGCTCATACCACCGGCTCGGCGACAAATCTCTCGGCAAATGCACAGTCCGTGGGTGGTGGCTCATATGATTACTGGAACAATCCGGGCGCTTCCTCCTCCGGCAACCGGTCGGAATCCTTCTCTTTCGATGGCCCCGGCGTACTGACCGTAACGGTTCCCTATACATTAAACATTAGCGGAGGTGACCCCTACAATTACTATGATTCAGTTTCAGCTTCCGTTAATGCCAATGCCAGCTTCTATGGCTATGGAGACAACGGCAGTTTTAATTCTGACTCCCATGCGTCTTTTGCCCTTAGCTCCTACTATGATTCATCCCCGCAATCTCGGTCGGGAAACCTGGTCTTTGGTATTTTTGCCGCCGGCCCGGGAAGCGGAACGCTCTCGATCGATCTCGGAGCTTCTACCTCCGGCTTCGTAAGCTCGATACCCGAGCCACAATCATACGCGATGCTTCTTGCAGGGCTGGGTTTGATGGGTGCAGTGGCCCAGCGCCGCGGTATAAATAAAAGCGCTCAAATTTTCCCGGCGGCCTGACCTGAACGCTGGTAGTTGCTGACACTCGTAATTCTTGCCCACGCCGGGTCATGGGCACATCTGGTTCACCATTTTGTCCCGCGAGAAAACCTAAAAATTGGCGACGACCGTCAAACGAAAAATGCGGGGCGCACCCGGCGTGATGTTGTTATTGCTGTTGGCTGACGCAACATAGTTGACATTGGCTATGTTTTCAATATTTGCCTGGACCCGCAGGGTCTTGTTGAGGCGGACGAACATGGCCGCATCCAGTCGCGTGAAGCCGGGCAGGAGCACGGTATTGTCTACTGCGGCATACATGCTGCTGCGATGGATCACGCCCAGGCCCAGTCCGATAAACGGTGTGAAATCGTAGCGGTTCCACATGGAAACCGTGTGCTTGGGAACTTGTGCCACAACCGAACCGGCCGGAGTAGTGCTTCCTGTGCTGGTGACTAACGCCTTGCTAATCTCCGCATCGGTATAGGCATATCCCCCCATTACGCTCCACTGCGGAGTGATGCGGCCCATCAAGCCTATCTCCGCTCCCCGGGAACGCTGGCCATCGACCAGGTTTGTCCGGCTGAGATCGCTGGGATCCTGAGTAATTACATTGCTGCGGTCCAGTTGATACAGCGCCGTGGTCAATGCAAGATCAGGGCGGATATCCCACTTGGCGCCCAGTTCCAGGTTCATGAAACTTTCGGGCTTGAGCGCCGCGTTGCTCAGCGTTAACGAACTGAGCTGATCACCCGCACGCGGTACATAAGCCAGACTGTAGTTACCGAAAATGGATACTTCTTCGATCGGTTTATATATCAATCCGACCCGAGGCGAAACCAGTCCATCATTGGTATGTATCCGCTGGCCGTTGCGATTATTGACAAAATTCGCATCGAAATTATCGTAGCGTATGCCCAGGACCGCCTTCAATTGGGGGAGAAGCGTGATCTGATCCTGTAAATAGATTCCCACCACCTCTACCACACCGTGATTATCGGCATCAGTGGGGCTCTGTGAGAAGGAGACCGGGCCCAGAAAAGTTGGATTAAGAAAGGATACTCGATTATTGAGCGGACTGATAACTCCGCTATTGCGGAAGTTGTCTGAAACCTGGCGGCCATACTCCACGCCCGTCATGAACTCATGCTTCACACCCCAAGTTTCGAGGTTGTACAGAAAGTCTGTCTGAGTGAAAAGATTCTGGCGCTGGGTTGCATTGTTGTAGGCCGAAATCGCTACTGTTCCCGTAGCATCTTCGGCCGAAGCAGCACTTCCGGCAAATACGTTCTGGTAGAACTTGTCGTAACTGGCATAACGGGTACGGTTACGGATTTTAAGATTGTTATCGAACCTGTGCTCGATGAGCGAATTCAGCGCCCAGGCGTCGACATTCGTCGGGCTGTTTTCCGCATTGCCGAAGAAGGTCGAGCGGTCCGTATTGGCTGGGCGCCCCATGAAAGAAGGAATGCCACGGTCTGCGGTACGCCGATCGAAGAAATATTCCCCGCTCAGCACGACCTTGGTTTGAGCAGTCGGCTTAAATGTAAACGTGGGATTGACCCCGCCTCGCTCAAGGTCGACGCCGTTACGATAGCTGTTCGAGTGTTCGTACATCGCGTTGAGCCGGAAAGCCGCGACGTCGTTGATGGGTTGTCCGATATCGACCGCAATCCGCTTATGGCTGAAGGATCCATACTGCGCCGAAATTTCACGAATGGGCGTCCAACCGGCCTCCTTGATGACGCGATTGATCACGCCACCCGCCCCGCCCCGCCCGAAAATCATCCCGTTGGATCCTTTCAGAACCTCGACCCGGTCTACATTGTAGAGATCGCGGAAATACTGAACGTCATCGCGCAACCCATCGACATAAAAGTCTCCTGTCGAACTGCTACCACGAAAAATCACGGTATCGCGATTACCCTCCCCTTGTGATGTGTTGACACCCGGCACATAACGCACCACGTCGCCGATACCCTGCATGGTCTGATCCTTGATCATCTCCTGCGTTACAACAGTGATGGATTGCGGTACATCGCGCAGCGGGGTATCGGTTCGGGTGGCGCTAAAACTTTTTGTGGCCATATAACCATCGGTCGGGCTGGTTATAGTGCTTGCAGAGACTTTTATTGGCGGTAGCGCCGTAGGTTGATCTGCCACTATCGCGGGTAGCTTCCTTACAATGTACCCATTAGCCTGCGGTACCGCCTCGAGGCCGCTCCCAGTGAGAAGACGGTTCAATCCGCCCTGCACTGAAAAATCGCCGTTTAGCCCTTGCGTCTTGACATCTTTAACATCGGCGGCAGCGAAGGAAAGCTTGACCCGTGTCTGCCTTGCAAAATGATTGAGAGCATCTTCCAGCGGGCCAGCAGAAATATTGTATGGCTGCGCATGGGTGCTGTTGCCAACGCCTGACTCGGCAAAGGCCGCATGAGGCAAGGCTATGGCAGCTGCGCCAAGAAAAAGTAGCGCACCCTGTACTGCCGCTGCGAGGGAAGATCGGTATAAACTGGATTTTGCTTTCCTGCCATTGCGCTTTCGTACCACGTTGTGGTTTTCGGAGCGAATCACACAGAGTGGCCAATCCTCGGCCACATCCGCGTTAGTCGCTCTTGTATCGTTCGGCCAGGACGCAACAATGCCGGCGCTGCTTCTTCTATATTTATTTTTCACCGCCAAGAATCTCCCGTAAATCGGATAAAAAAATTGGCTGGCTTGCCTGGAATAGGCTGACTGGCTGCAGAACTGCTGGTTTCAAGGCTCGATTCTGCCCA
This sequence comes from Nitrosospira sp. Nsp18, assembly GCF_900103145.1. Lineage (NCBI taxonomy): Bacteria > Pseudomonadati > Pseudomonadota > Betaproteobacteria > Nitrosomonadales > Nitrosomonadaceae > Nitrosospira > Nitrosospira sp. Nsp18. Next base: position 35,910 of record NZ_FMWY01000015.1, read on the forward strand.
TGCCAGCAGTGATGGATTGGTTTATTTACCGGCGGCTTCGCGGCCGCTTCTTATACCGTTCGGGTGGAAATAAGTACATTTCCTTCCCACAAGAGTGAAGACCCCGCATCGTTTTCTTATCCTTGGAAAGTAGCGCCTCTGGCATGGGAATCGGGTACGAAACCGTTCGATATTTTTTGTAAATGAGAACTATTGCTATTCTAATTTACAAAGGCGTTAAAGGCAATAATAAAAATAGGGCCTTATGACTTTGGCGGACAGCCATGATGTCACCGATGAGCCGCGATTGAGGGATAGGTGAGCGGTGACGGAGAAAATTATCGGCTGGCCAGTGCATCAGCCTGCCGAATAGTTCGGTATGGCTTGAAGCTTTGTCGCTATTCGGAGACAACTTTATTCCTTTTATATTCAAAGACTTATAGCTCTACAGGCAACGTTTTCAGTCGCTCGGAAGCGACGTTCTATCGAACACAGCCGTCCTCGCTATTGGTAAGTTGCTGTTTTTAAACTTAAAATGCATACGGCATGATTAATGCTTGACAAAGTAAGGCTGCATACTCTCCGGCTTTTATCACAGAAATAAGGTTCCTTAGAGTCGAAAATGTACAGCATATTCAAAAGAGAATGTTTATTTCAATAGAAGGAGTAAGTCAACTACCAGGAGAACAACAATGAACAATTTGTCTAGGTTAGCTATAGCTGCTTTAATCTTCGGTGGCTCTATTTCTACCGCATCCGCTGCCGGCGTTATTACCGGCATAACGGCTAGCGGACCAGGTATGGGAACGTTTGACATTATGAGCAACACCAACGACCCAAACGTACTGGATCTTTCCAAAACCTTTGACAGTGTCAACCCCATCGTGCTGACTTTTACGGTGGGTCACACTACAGGTGGTTCAGGCAACCCTTACACTGTCACCGAGGCAATCACCAATAACACCGGCCAGTCCTGGACTGACTTTCACTTCGCTATTTCAGAACCCACAAGCGGAGACCAGGGAGACGTGTTCACTAATTTTGAGAGCTCAACCCTTAGTGGTTTTACCCTCGATGCCCCTACTTCGAGCGGACCACGTAATCTCAACTTTACCGGAGCACTGGCGGATGGGGGTACGGCTACCGCCGCTTTCAACCTGAGCCCGTTTGATCCTGGTGCAGGAAATACCTCCACGTTCACCCTGACACAGGTTCCGACAATTCCGGAACCCGAAACTTACGCAATGCTGCTCGCGGGACTCGGGCTGATGGGTTTTGTTGCAAAACGCAGAAACAATAAACAAGACACTTGATTTTGGCTTTAGCTGTATCGCTGCCTTTCCCCGCCCCGTTTGGGACGGGGAATGTAAGATAGTATTCCCCCCTCCTTTCTAGCGATGTGGCTGCTGTTTCTCAATCTATTTCGCTTAATAAACTGTAGATCGCAGGCTGCTTTACCTTACGGTGCGGAAGGCGCAACTGGCTTAAATACGATAGATATACCAACGCCTGGACACCCCCTACTTGTTGCGTGGCAATACTGTAGAGCTTGTAGCCAAATTCCTGGGCGATTTGCTATATGCTTTGGCCTTCGTTCGATTCCTCCACATGAGATAGCCGGTAACAAATAGTACAAGAGGTGAAAATCCTATGATCACCTGCAAAATTCGGGTGAACGTTCCCCCTGCCACGCCGATATGGAGAGGGTAAAAAAAGTTATAAATCCGGGTTCCTGAAGGCGCTGTCAAAGCATTTTCAGTACACAGCACGCCTCCGGTATATTGATCGAAATAGATGAAGCTTCTCCCATTGGGATGGAACTCCTCAGGCATCTTTTTGCGCACTACCAAAGGCGCCGCGGGCGTTTGCGGCAGATTGATCCAGGTAGTGGGGCCGGAGAGGATGCTGTCCGCCTGATGCAGCAGGTCGTCTAGCGGAGGAATCATTCCTCTGGCGCCGAGAGGATCGGAATGAGGCGGGGCGGCTCTTGGCACACTCGCCGTCAGAAAATTGGTGAGCTCAACTACGGCCTTATTGAAAACGAGGGAGACACCGGTGAAGGCAATAATCAGGAGAAAAACGATAGTGTAGATGCCTGACGCACGGTGCAGATCAAAAATAACTTTTTTCCATGGCGCAGACCAACCGACCTTGAAGCCCCGCGCAAGCTTTCCTATTCCCTTTCCATTAGGCGGCCACCAAAGGAAGAAACCGGTGATGCTCATGCAAATCAGCAGTAATGCGCTAACGCCGAGAATGGTTTCGCCAGCCTCGCCAATCAGAAGTTCGGTATGCACAAGGGCTACCCAGCCCATGAAAGTGTCTTCCTGCCGATGGGCGCCGAGCAACTTACCGCTGTAGGGATCCGCATAAACGAATAAGCCATGCGGCTCGTTCATTTTCAGCAGGTAAGTCTGCTCCGGCGTGCGCGGCATGCGAACAGAGAAAATCGTGTCGTCAGGATATGCCTCCCTGGCCGCATTCAGCACAGTTTGTAGCGCAACCCGCTCGCCGCTTACCGCGGTTTCCATCAATTCGGGATGTAAAAGCGCTTCGATCTCCTCTCGGAACACGATCATGCTACCGGTCAAGCCGCTCAGTACCAGGAACAACCCAGCCGCCAACCCGATATAAAGATGAACATTGAAGACGATTCTTCGTATTTTCATGACGAATACTTCATCTGGATATTTAGGCATCCCAAGAGGGTGCGTTTTTGCTTCACGAGTTCAGCTTCCCGAATACCCTTTTGGAACCCGGCAATCAGAATTCGACCCGAGATGCAATTTTGAACATGATGGGCGCGCCGACGCCCAGCAATCCATTACCTGCGGTACTCCAATAATTGCTGTTGGTCGCGTTATCCACGACTGCCTGGAGCATGGTGCGTTTGCCTGCAATACGGGTCGCGTAGCGTGCACCCAGGGAGAGTATCGCGTAATCATCCACGAAGGCCTGGTTGGCGCTGTTCACCGGCCGCCTCCCCACGTAATGCACGCCGCTGCTGAGCGCCAGTCCAGGTATGCTGGTCAGGCGGTACTCGGCAAAGAGGCTGGCCGTGCGCTGCGGCGTGTTATCCGGTATCTTGCCGAAAGTCTCGGCATTGGTTCTGTTCAATTGTTCCGCCTCCATGAATAGGGCCGAGCCGATGAGCGATAACTGCTTCGTCACCTCACCCGAGGCCGACAACTCGAAGCCGCTATACCGGGCCATGCCGTTGAGAACAAAACGATTGGTGGGCACGTCAACCGTGGTCGAGGCGCGCTTGATGTCGAAGTACGCTACTTGAAGCAATATGCCCTGCGCGACAAGCGCCTTGACGCCCACTTCCTTTTGCTTCGACACCGCCGGCGCCAGGATCTCCCCATTATTGGCGCGATTGGCGGGCGCCTGCCCGCTTTCCTCGACCCCTTCAATGTAGCTAGCATATATCGACACGTTGGGAATGGGCTTATACATCAAGGACAACGAGGGGTTGACCCTATCGGCCTTATAATGGGTGGTCGCAGCGACACTTTCATAAAAACTGCTGCGTACCCCCAACATGACTTGCAACCTGCCCCCAATCAAGATTCGATCGGATATATACAAGCCCAGATCCGTTATTTTTGATCGGTTTGCGCTAAATGGCATAGTGGGAGACTGCCGCGCAATATCAATGGGGTTATACAGATTCTGGGTAGTATCGAATGTGGATGAGGTGCGGGGGTCCTGGCTGCGCTCGTTGCCGGTAAAACCCACGGATACCTCATGGGTAATGGCCTGGCCCGGAAAGCGTCCGAATACTTCGGCGCGAATATTTTGATTATCCCAATGCTGGCCCCGATTGAAGAAAGTGCGCAAGGTTCCCTCGCCGGTGGCAAGGTTGTAATTCTGGAATTGGGAGAAATTGCGGTCCCGCCTGGTTTGCGCTTTACCGATCTCGAATAGCACTCCCCAATTGTCGCTTATTGCATAATCAGCGCGCAGCAGCAGGTTGGTTGCCTCGGCGTCATACTTCTGCCATTCCCCAGCAAGATTACGACGGGCATTCGGAATAGGGGGTAATGTGATCACGCCATTGACCGCTGGAAGGGCCTGTATCGCCGCTTGCTCGGAAACCTCCTTACGGTAATGCTCCACATCAAACTTGACGGAAAGTTTATCGGTGATACGCCAGTCAAAGGCGCCCGACATCAAAGCACGGTGCCCCGAGAAATTGTGAATGCCGATATCCTCGCGCCCGGCGAGAAGATTAATGCGCGCCCCGAACTGCTGCTCGCTGCCGAAGCGCCGCCCCAGATCGATATGCGTGTTGGCGCCACCATACATATTTGCCATCAACGAAACATTTGTAATGGGATCCTTGCCCGCACGTTTGGTTACCAGGTTGACAATGCCGGATGGCGGCACGAAACCATAATATAGCGATGAGGCGCCTTTGAGCACTTCGACGCGCTCCTTGTTCTCCATCGGAATATCGATCAGGTTGATGATCGGAAGGGATCCGTTGAGTCGGTAATTGCTGCGGTTTTCCACGAGAATACCGCGAATCGCAATATTGTCGTAAGTCGAACCGTTCAATTGCGAACGCGTGACACCCGCCGTATTGCGCAAGGCGCCAAATACACCGGTTATGGCCTGTGCATCGAGCACTTCCCGTGTGACCACATTACTGGTTTGTGGCACATCGATTGGCGCCATATCCCGGAATGTTCCGACCTGAACGGAATCGGAGTTGAAACTCCCTGTGCGCTCGCCGGTCACGATTACGGCCGGCAGCTTTTTCCCTGCGTCGGATTGGCCACTGGGCGGGGTCTCGGCTTCCGCCTGCTGAATCCAGGAAGTCAATGACAGTGCAACGATTGCCGGGTACAAATTAATTTTCATGATGCCGGCTGCCTCTCGATGAACCTAAATTTACGCCCCACGATAAATCCGTGACCGAATGTTGCTCATCCGTCGCCGCCATCATGCTGATTTCATAGCGAGACATGAAACGCGTGGATACAGGTAAAGAAGATATGACAGCCGGATCCTGTAGCAACGGCACCGAAATGTTGCAAATGGGAAACGGCGATGAAAACCGGTGGTGGGTAGTTTTAGGGGGGTATAACTCCCCGGTTCTGGCACGACGGACGATCTCATGCGGATTGACCAGGTAGCCCTGGCGTGTCGCATCCACCTTCACGCAGTCATAGTCGAGCAGCAGGCAGGGGATATACTTCAGCCTGAGCTGGCGCGCGGCCTCCAGGCGGTGGTGACCATCCATGACAGCCAGACTGGTGCGTTCCACAGCGATGGGGATGCGCCAGAGCTGTTCGCGCAAAATGGTATCCGCCAGGGTCACCGCGTGATTGGAATAGTGGCACTCATTCGGGCGAACCCGCTTGACGTGTACAAAATGAATAGGGAGGGAACAGAGCATCGCGAGTCCTTTTTAACAATTGTCCAGAAACACACGTTCGGGATGAGGGTGGCTTAAAAAATCGTGATGGGAGATATGCCAGCCATAGGCTCCGGCCAGCAGGAAGGCGACACAATCCCCGGCTCGAAGCTGTTTGACATGGACATCGCGTGCAAGGGTGTCCTTCGGCGTGCATAGCTCGCCGCAAAGCGTGACAGGTGCATCGCGAACCGAAGGGCGCGAAAAAGGGTAATGCCAGCTTTCGCGCTCCAATATCATGAAAGGATGGTTGTGCTGCCATGAAACCGGCAGCCGGAAGTGGTGGGAGCCCCCGCGGAGGATGGCGAAGTGTTTGCCATAGGCGGTTTTCACGTCAATGACTTCACTCATGTAGCAACCACAGTCTGCGACGAGAAAACGCCCGCACTCGAATACGACCTGAAACCCGGGCTGGCGCGTGGCGATGAGCGCCGAAAGGCCTGCGCAGAAGCTTTCCCAATCGAAAGACAAATCCGGATCGGTATAATTGACGCCAATGCCGCCGCCGACATTCAACCAGTCGAACTTCAGCCCATAGTGGCGCTGCCACGCCTCCGCCAGGTCAAAGTAATGCTCCATCAGGGCAAGGTGGGTATCCGGATTCAGGTTGTTGGAGATGGCATGGATGTGCAGGCCCTTGAGGCGAATGCCCGGCAGGGTCTGGATCAGTTCGAGCAAGGCGGGGATTTGTGCCTCTTCGACGCCAAACTGGGTCGCCTGCCCGCCCATGCGCAATGTTGCCTCTTGGGGCACATGGGCCGGATTCACGCGGAGCAGAATATCCGCCACTTCGTGACGGCATCGCGCGATCCAGTCGAGTCGCCGCAACTGATGCTCACTTTCCACATGGATCAGCATGACTCGGTGATGGAGTGCACCCTCCAGTTCTGCGTCACTTTTGCCGGGCCCGCCGAATACGACGGGAACGGCATCATCGATGGCGCGCACACGCTGGATTTCGCCCAGTGATGCCACTTCGAAGCCGTCGGTGTGGTTGAGCAGCGCCTTCAATACCGGCTCGTCGCTATTAGCTTTGATGGCGTAAAAGAGCTGGCACGGTGAAGGCAGGCTGCGGCGCAGCATGTCGGCACGCCGGCGCAAATGCGCCAGATCATAAATATAGGCGCATATGGGCTTAAGATCGGGCTGCCAGTGGGGCTGTAACTCGGATCGCGCTCGGCTATGCAGATAGTCGTGCAAGCGTTGCGGGTTCATTGGTAAAGCACCGTGGCCTGGTGCTTTACCAGATGCGAGGCCATGGCGCGCCGCGCAATACCGCGATCATCGCCAAGAATGAACATGCGAACCGAGCTGCGATAATCGGATTCGAAGTCCCCCGGTATCCGAGGCAGGGCGCAAAACATCTTATTGTGGTGTTCAGCCGCGGCACGAACAAGTGATACCGCTTCACGTACGTCCGGATGACTGGTTTGCCAGGGCAGGCCCAGCGATTGCGAGAGATCCGCCGCACCCGCCAGCAATACGTCCACCCCTTCCACCGCCGCAATTTCATTGACATTCTCCATCCCTTCGCGGTCTTCAATCATCGCTACCACCAAAGTGCATTCTCGTGCTGCACTCGTGAATCCGGCGAGGTCATCGCGGCCGTAACGGGTATGCAAGGTAGCGTTCAAGCCACGCTCCCCAAGTGGGGCGAAATGGCAAAGGCGCACTGCATCCCGTGCTTCCTGCGCCGAGCGGATATGCGGAAATACAACACCTTCCGCGCCGGCATCCAGTACCTGAAGAATCTGATGAGGCGACGCTACCCGGACCAGCGCCGCAATGCTATTGGCGCGGGCTGCCAGCAGCATTGCGGCGAGTTGCCCTGAGCTGATCAGTGTATGTTCCAGATCGATCACAACGAAGTCATAGCCGGCCGCTGCGATTATTTCCACGCTCAGCGCGGCGGGGGTGGAACAGAACAAGCCATAGACGATATCGTCCGCTTCCAGGCGCTTCTTCAGACGCATGACGGTTCCTCGACTTTTGCAAGGGGGTTTTGCGTTGACCGCGTACGTAACCGGATCTCGGACTGGAAGCGCCGGCTGGCAAGTAACTCGACACCCACCTCATCGGCAAAACAGTCGAACAGCGAATAACGCGCCTCACTCTGAGGATGGCGTTTCTGGTGTGCCTGCAACACTTCGCAGGTAATTTGCCAGAACTGTTTTTCCGCTATACCGTAGTGGCGCAGGAACAGCCAGGCCAGTTCCGCCAGATTGACGAAAAAAAGCGCATCGAAGGTGAAATCCCGTAATTCCTCGGCGTTTTCGCTTTCAAGAAAGGAATTTGGATTGATCTGCACATGCTCGGGCGGCGGTGCGGTAAGCACGGGCGCAGGCGCGGATAATAGCGCTCTGCTGAAGCGTACCCCATCGTGGAAGTCCTTGAGTGCTACGCGCGCCGGTAGCCCCTCTTCCACCAGCAGGACCATATTCTGGGCGTGCGACTCCAATGCGGTCCCATGTTCCCAAAGCAGATGCAGTACCGGCAAGTATGCCCGCTCCACGAGCCGCTTTAGCCATTGCTCGGGCCCATGACGCCGAACCCAGGGATCGATGAAGGGCCTTCCGTCGATATCGATATGCATGACGGCGGTCATCGGCACCGCTCTTTCACCCGGACGCAAATAGTTATGCACACTTTCGCGCCAGATGCACGATAACGCGCCGTACTGGCCGTGAGCCATGGCCACCGGCGTGAAACTCACGCCAGCGACCTCTCTCAACAACACGGGGCATGCCAGGGGCAATGACCAGTCGGTTCGCTCCGCCAACCCATGCAACCAGTCGCTGATGACGGGTGCATTCTGCACGGTGTGCGGCGCCAGTACGCGCGAGGTGGACGTATTGACGAGGCTCATCGAAAGCTTGAGCGACAAACGGTTGCGGTCGCTCGAATTACTTAAGGTACGGATCGATTGCTGAGGCAGATACCGGTCAGGCAGCACGCCGAGCGCAAACAGTTCGCCTCGCGCCAGCGCCTGGTGATAGCCGGGTAGAACAACTTCGTCCCATTGCCATGGATGTACCGGTAGCGGCAGATAATCGTCGGGCTGCAGCGAGCGCCGGAACAATTGATCGCAAAAGTACTGCCAGCCGGGCTCACCCAGCAGCGCAACGCCCCTTTCAGCATCATTATTCAGCGTTTTACTAACCGCCCAGCGGCAACGATCACGGCGTACGGCGAGCAGCAGCGGCGCTACCGAGGTCGCGATTTCGGGTGCGTACATTTTATTTTCATCAAGTGTGAAGCCTATCCGCGACTTGTAGACCGGATGATAGAGATGACCATCGGTCAGCCTTGCTTCCAGCGTGTCATAGTCCGCATCGCGCAACGGCTTGCCGTTGTGTGCGGATAATGTTTGTGCATCCTTGATCTGCGTAGCCAGCAGTTCGGATGAGAATTGGCTCAGCCGTAGTTCGTCGGCAAACAGCCAGGGGGCAATTTCCGCCAGGAACAGCGCGGGGTCGCAGGCTTCATGGGTAACGCCGCTATTGATGCGCAGCAGTGGCGTGGTGATGCGTACGCGGCCAAAGCTCATGGTTTGGCGGGCCTGGCATTGATACCTGACGGGAACGTTATCCGCACGGAGCCCTGGTAAATTCAGTGTTTCGCCATCCCAGGTGCAATGCGGTACAGCACGCTCAAACAGCAGCGCCTCCAGCAGTTGGCGTAATACGCGGCGGCTCGCCTGGCGGTAAGCCGGACTATTAATCAGGTTTTCGTAATCGAGTGAATTCATTGGTTTACTTTTGCAATCAGTGGATTGGGTATCTCAACCCATGATGGGCATTCCCCATGCTGGTAGAAACTGCTGAGCATGTTGGCTTTGGCCGGCCAGGTCGGCTGTGTGAGCAATCGGCGTATCAATGGGTCATCGATCGAGCTCAATATCAATGCGGCGTCGCGCCACAATGCCGGCTCAGTAGTCAGCCCGGTGCGAGCCAGACAGGCACCCACATGGCCTATATGATTAACCAGCACGTAATACTGGAAGCGGTGCCAGGCCTGCTCCTCCGCATAGAGAACCGGACTGTCGCCAGGCAGGCGATCGAGGAATTGGAAACGTGCGCGGCTGATGCTGACGCCCTCCATGTCTCGCGCATAGCCACGAGACGGCCAGCCGTCGTGGAAGGCGATCAAGGTATTCTGCAGGTGGGCTTCAAGGCTGACGCCATGTTCCAGAAAGAGATGCAGCAACGGCAACAGGGTGACATCCAGGTAGCATTTCCACCACATGCGTATCAATCCTTCGCTGAGCGGGTTTCCCCTGGCAGACAGCCGCAACAAGGCCAGCAACGGAATTTCTCCATCGGCAGGCTCTTCCAGTACCGCCACGATTGTCCGGACGTGCTCCGCCTCGGTTGCTGGCATCGCCTGCCGGTATATCACCGCACAAGCCGCGCGCAAGGCTTCATCCGGCAGCCTCAGCGTCTGGCTCGCCAATTCAGGAAGAATGCAGAATGCCGATTGCTCGGAGATATGACGCGGTAGTAACGACAGAGCGAGGCTGGCATCCAGCGCCCGCCTGACCTGCTCGGATGGGTTGTTGCGTATGAAGTTGGTGATACGGATATTGAGCGACAGCTTGAGAAACAAATTTTGGCGGGGTAGCCAGACGGTGCGCACCGAAGATGTGGGCCACGCCACTTCACCCATCGGGCCGAGCGAAATCAGCATTCCTTGATTTATCAGCGCGCTGATGTCGGGCAGACCCAGCAAATAATTGGCTTGCCAGGGATGGCAAGGCAAGAGCTGGTAATCGCCGTGCGCAAGCAGATCGCGGACGAACGATGTAACTTCCGGATCGACTGCGGGCTGCTTCCCATCGATAACACGGGTCTCCAGCATGCCGGCCGCGACCGCAAAGTAGTGCAGGCGAAATGATGCGCCCAGTTCAGGCGCGTAGCGTTGCATGTCTTCCTCGCTGAAACCTTCCGCGGCCTTGGAAGTAACATGAAAAATGTGACCAAAGCGCAGTCCCTGCTCGGCAGAGAGGAAAGGCGAGCATTCCCTGGCGGGTTTATGCAAATGGAAGCGGCGGACCTGGGCTATGCTGTTTCGCATCAGCGTTTTTAACCGGCGTCGGCTGTGATCGGCCGTTTCCGCAGGCTGATCGGCGGCTGCAGCGAGCGCGTCGGCGATCAGATCAGCCAGCAACGCCGCATCTGTTGTCAGGGGTTGCCAATTACCGCGCCGTCCAATCCAGGCAAATGGCGCCAAGCGGTGGTAGCCAACTGGCGAAAAGTAGGTAAACGCCCCCGCTAGCTGGTACTCTGTTTTTGCAAGCGAAACCAGATACGGCGCTGAGCCAGCGGCGCGCCAGGCCTCAATATGCGAATGAAGTTCGGCGGGCCCAGCGTCATCCGCTGCGAGACGTGGATCGAAAAAGCCTGTTTCCCGGCAATAGGTGTTGACATACTGCTCCACCAGGCGCCGCTCTATCGGCGCCATTTCCAGCAGATGTGAAGGCATCGGAATCATTTTTTTAACTCCGCAAATGAAAAGCGAGCTGTACGATCGCTAAAAACCAGTAACCCGCCCGCGAAGAACAGCACGGCAACAGGCCAGATAAGATCGATGGGGGAAAGAAACGGCAGCAGGAATAAAATGAGTAACGGGCCCACCAGTTGGCCGACGACCATGAAGCTCCTGCTTAATCCCGTCACATAACCGTATGCCGAGATGGGTAGCTGGCGGCTGCAAGCCAGTAACACCGACTGCATCAACGCCGCGTAACAGGCGCCCTGGGTTATACGCAACAGCGCGACGATCCAGATCTGATCGATAAGGATCAGTAAACCGCTCGATAGTGCGCAACCCATGGCAGCGAACGCGAAGTAGCGTCGCGGTTCACCGCGATCGTTCAGGCGGCCCCATAACGGAGCGGCCAGCATGGTCGCAAGCCAGCCCAGCGCGTGCAGGAACCCGATCTTGCTGGCCATTGCCTCGGCAGCAGGGAAACGCGCCGTCAGATAGAGTGCGAAGACATTGACAAAGGCGAATGCAGCCGCCTGAATAAAACATGCTGCAAGCATCCAGTTGCGCAGGTTGCTGTCGCCCAGCACGGTACGCAACCCGGAAAAGGGCAAGGCGGAAATTCCTGCGACTTTTCGCGGCTCGCTGAGTTGGGTCCACAGTAGTCCGCCAGCTACACCCGTAAGTACGGCACTCGTCAGAAGCAACGGCTTGAGCGACCAATAGTCCAGCATCATCCCGCCCAATAACGGGCCAGCCAGCGCCCCGCACGCAATGGCGCTTTCCTGCAAACCCAGCGAGCGCCCGCGTAAAGTGTCATCGCTGACATAGCCGATGAAGGCGGTGAGCACCACGCCTATGGTACTTATGCCTTGCAGTAAACGGCCCAGCATGAAGCCGTGCACACCCGGGCTCAACGCCATCAGCAGCATGCTGACAGTGAATACGGCCAACGATGTCAGCAGCATTCGCTTGTAGCCGAAACGATCGCAGCACTTGCCGACGTAAGGAGCGAAACACAGCGTACCTACGGCGGGTGCCGCCAGTGCAAGACTGCTCCAGTGCGCGGCCCCCGCGGCATCCATCTGTTCCAGCGTTGCAATATACAACGGCATGATGGGTACGAAGACCATCAGCCCAAGCGTGGTAACGGCTTGGCAGACCAATAGCAACGTGAGGTTATTCATGCCTGTTATCACGGTGCCTGTCTGTCATCTTCGGCCACGACGGACTGCCGGTCAACAAGGGATTAGGCAGACGCCCCATGGCGCTGGGCATGCCCGTGCCGAAACTTGTGATATTTAATAGCGGAGCAAGCAACTGCTTGAAGGGCCACTCCGCCTCCTCCAGCAACATTTTTCTTGCCTGGCCGGCGATTTCAACCGGCAGCGGAACGCGTGCCAGACAGGTTTCGAGCGCTTGGCGGACAATACCCCAGCCATGCGCTTCGTCCCGGCCATAATAGGTGGCCAGCGCAGCAAGAATCGCATACAGATTGACCTCGATCGCCAGGGTTTGCAGATAAGCCAGCAGTTCCTGCGGGGTATTCAGTTCCAGTGTATTAGGCGTGCTGCGATCGATTACGTAGTCCGGGATCGTGACGCCTTGGGCCTGCATCAATGGGCAGCACACGCGCAATGTGTCATGGTCACGCAGCACCAGCGCGGCAACTTGCTGGCCCTCGAAGGCCAGCAATACATTCTGCCCATGCAACTCCGGCATGACGCCGCGTGCAAAACAGCGCAGTCCCAGCTCGAGTAAAGCCCCGGCAATGTCGCCGAACAGGCGCCAGGCGGCTTCTTCCGGCGCTGCGGAACCGATCAAGTGATCGAATGCCGGCAACTTGCCGTCAGCCCATACCGCCGGCAGCGCCGCCATCGGGATCAGTGTGGCGCCGGGGAGTGTTGGATAGCGGCGAATCATGCAAGCCAGTTCACCTGATTCGGATTCGAGCGCATCGCATTGGCTCAATGCCCACCACTGGTCCTCATCGCACAGCAACAGGTGAGCCGCCAGCCAGTCGTCGCGCCGACGCAAGGATTCCAGGCAAGCACTGGCAAGTGTGCCGTTATGTAGATACCGTGGCGGCAGGGCGCGAGTTGCTCCCAGCGTACGAACAGAGAGTGCGAGCTTCAGATGCGTGCCGGGGTTTCCTGTGACGGCAAGCGAACGCAACGACGCAGTGGGAGTCGCCGTACCAGGCCCGATACTCAGATAAATGCACTCGCTGAGCTTCAGGGGAATCGATCGGTTGAGCCAGGCCCACTGCCATGGATGAACCGGCATCCATAGCCAGTTCTCGCCATCGGCATGGGAGGCGCGAGCGGCCTGAGTCAGCCTGTCGCGTTGGCCAGGATCGAGCAGGCGCTCCGCCAGAGGCTGACCGGCGAGTGGAGCCGCCGGTCCGCTTACTATTTGATCTCGCGGTACCGCAACCCAGTGAAGCGGAAGCGATGCCATTGTTTCCGTGGCATAGCCATAGCCATGGTCACCATTCCAATCCTTGGCACGGGCCAGGGGATGAAACGGCCGGTCTTTAAGGCAGCTCAACGCTTCCCAGGGCAGCAAGTCTTCGGGCGCAGCCATGAGACTTTCCAGGATATTTTGCTCATGCACTGCCGCAAACGCGGCCTGGTCATAGGCAAGTGTGAAGAACCGCGAAAAACGGCCTGTCCCGTCACTCCACCAGTCTGCGGTCTGCAAGACCTCGACAATCCTGCTGAGCTCGAGGTTGGTCGCCGTATTCGTATTTGTATGCAAAACCCCGTTGGAACCCTGCACCCGAAACGGGCGCAAACCATTTGCCTTTTGCCCCTGCCAGCGTAACGACCGCGTTTCGTCAAGCGCAATTTCCATAACTGCTTTTCCATCGGCCTCCGGATGCAGGATGCAATGCCCGCGAAAATCGTAAAGGTTTTCCAGCCAGAGCGCATCGAACAAGTCCTGAGCCAGCCGATTCGCATACGGATGAGGTGGGATGATCTGCATGCGGTTCAGCCGTATAGCGGCAGTCGAGTACCGGTTCCACGCTCATGCGCAAGGCGATAAAAGTGACGCGCGCAAATGATGTCGTCGATGGCCATGCCCATGGGGTTAAGCAAAATGATTTCGTCTTCATCCTCCCGACCCGGCCTGTCCCCGATAACAATCTCCCCAAGCTCTGCATGCAACTGTTCACGGCTGAAGCGCCCTTCCAGCACCAACTGATTGATGATCTTCTTTTCGCGATTTGACTGGTCCCAATCATCCACCACCACCTTGTCGACCCTCTCATAGACATCCTTGTGAACGTCCATGATGGATATATTGCTGATAAAAGCACCGGGTTTAAGCCAATCGAAGGCCAGGTAGGGGGTACTGGTTACGGTACAGGTCACAACCACGTCAGCCGCTCTCACGGCGGATTCGGCCGAGTCCGTACAGAGAAAATCCACATCCGGATTGCCTTCTGCCAACATGGCAGCTAGCGATCTGGCCGCCTCAAGGGATAAATCAAACAGATGGATACGCCGGATATCCGGAAACTGCTCCATCAGTGTCTGCATCTGCATACGCGCTATCGGGCCGCATCCTATACAGCCGACATCGGTAAAGCCCCCACGTGCCAGATAGCGGGTACCCACGGCGGTAATGGCTGCCGTGCGCATTCCGCTGATCAGTCCACCTTCGAGGATTGCAATCGGATAATTGGTCTCCGCATCATTCAGCACAATGACCGCGCTGGCACGCTCAAGACCAAATTGAACCGGATTGTGCTGGCGGCTACCGACCCATTTCAGGCCGGCGACCGGTTGTTCGCCGCCCAGATAACAAGGCATGGCAATAATACGGTCGGCGATGTGATCGGCGCCTGGCCAGCGCAGATAAGGTTTGAGCGGTTGTACATAGTCGCCCCGCGCATGCGCCGCCAATCCATCCACTATTGCATCTACATAGGGTTGCGAATGGGTGCCGCCTAACGCGCCGAGATCGCTGCGGCTAAGATAGAGCAAATCGGGTGAGGTAGTATCTGACATGTTCATGCTGTTTGCCCCAGAGGAGTGCCGGTAAATCCTTTCGTCATACGTGCAAAATGGCGTTCCCTCATGCGCAACAGCCACTGGTCGTTGTATACCGTGTCCAGATAGCGCTCGCCCCGATCGGGCAAAATGGTCAGGATGCGTGCCGGTTGCAGCAGGCGGGCGGAAAGGCGCTGGATAGCGGCGATTACGGAGCCGGATGATCCCCCGGCAAAGATTCCCTCCCGCTTTACCAATTGCCGGCACGCCACGGCGGATTCATAGTCGTCGATCTGGATCACCTCACCGAGCTCATCGCGCTTCAATAATTCGGGTACGCGGCTTGCGCCAAGCCCGGGTAATTCACGAAGCGCCGGTGAAGTACCGAACAGTACCGAGCCGAATGCATCTACGGGGATGACCTTCAGGGCAGGCCAGGCCTCGCGCAGACGCCGCGTAATGCCGTGGATGGTTCCAGAGGTGCTGACACCCAATACCAGATAATCCACAGGGCGGTCCAGATCCCGCAGGATTTCCTCGCCCTCGCCGTGGTAATGGCTTTGCCAATTACGCTCGTTGGCATATTGATTCGTCCATACCGCATCGGGTTGCTCGCGCAGCATCTGCTTGACCCGATCGATGCGGGTTTCGAGATAACCGCCCTGGCGATCCTTCTCGGTGACAAGTTCGATATTGCCGCCGTAACATTGAATGATCTGGCGGTTCGCAGGCGAGAGCTTCGGGTCCACCACCGCCGTGAAACGTAGCCCGTGCATGCGGCAAACCATAGCAAGCGCAATGGCAAAATTCCCGGAGGAGCTTTCGATGATATGCGAATTGGAACTTATGGAACCGTCCGCCAGTCCCCGCTCTACAATATAGTGCGCTGGCCTGTCTTTAATGCTGCCACATGGATTGAACATCTCCAGCTTTGCCAGCACTTCACACCGCGAATCATTGAACAAACGAGAGAGGTTGACTATTGGCGTCTTCCCTATGCCATCGAGAATACTGTGAAGGATCATTTGGTACCTTCCATTAAATAATAATAATGATTAAGTAAATAAGAACAATAACGAGAGTAATAATTATTACTTCACGATGCAGAGGCCTGAATCGGCCTTCTCTGCTTTGTTCTACTTTTAGAGCTTGATTTCGATCAGAAACCGGCCTTGGCAAGGCCCAACCAAGCGATGTGATCCGGTCCGGGCTAGTTGTCCCGGCTATGTTGGCTTCGGCCGAATTCCTGTGGTCACCGGACTAGAAGTTATGATGTGGCGCTGATTACGTCGAAGGCAGTCCAGGCGAAGCGACGCGCGAAGCACTATTGTTGATATTTCCATAGCCAATATTCCCGGTAGATAGGGTTAAAAAATTGGCTGGCTTGCCCAGGACGGGCTGGCGAGCTATAGAACTGTCAGCGTAGAAGAATGGGTGAAAAATTATTCAGGATGAGTAACAGTGATTTCTTGGCCGGCTTTCTGCCATTCCCTGATGAAGCACAAATGTGGTGCATTTCCTCATATGGATCGGCTTTGTACTGTCCCTCTTTTCATGAATTTGCACCTACGACCGAATGTCGAAACATCGGCTGGAGATGTACTACTATTACATTTAACGGTTTCTATGTTTGTAAACGGGAATGATTCTTATTATATTTAATCAAAACTGAAAAGCAAGTCTTTTTATCGAACATTTTCACATAAACATAACAATAATGCCGTATCAATGTTTCAGTGACTCATAGACCCACGCCAATCATGAGCCCATTTCGCAAGGGCATTGGAATTTCTCCAGCCAGATTTGGCAAGAAAAGCGCTTATACGGATTTGCTGCAGGAATTGAGGAAACTGCAGCAGGATCTCTTAATGCTTGAAGCCGAATCCGCCGAAATCTTGCAAAGGGTGGATCCGCGTCATCGCGCCAGCGCGGCTAATCTCGTTCATTATCTCGCCTTGCGACGGCGCGATATGCGCCCCCTGCAGGAGAAGCTCGCCACCGTCGGATTATCTTCCATGGGACGCGCGGAATCACACGTGCTGAGCAATTTACATGCCATTATCATTCTGCTGCAGCACGCGCTAAGAAAAAAGGCGCAGCAAACGCCTGCCTCTTTCATTGCGTCTTCCGCCCCAGGCGCGGATCTGCTGGAAATCAATACGGATCGCCTGCTTGGCAAGCCTCCGGCAAACAGGCGTGTACGTATTATGGTTACATTGTCGTGCGACGCTGCGGATGACTACACATTGGTCAAGCAGATGCTTCTGCAAGGCATGGACTGTGCCCGCATCAATTGTGCGCATGACAACATAGATGTCTGGAAGCGCATGATCAAGCAAATAAAACGCGCTCGCAGCAAAACGGGTCGCAGCTGTCGCATCCTTATGGATCTGGGCGGTCCCAAACTGCGCACCGGAGAGATCGCGCCGGGCTTGCCGGTGCTTAAATGGCAACCGCAGCGCGACATGTACGGCAAAATGACAGCCCCCGCCCGAATCTGGATATGCTCGCAGAACGATAGTTTCACTTGTCCGGCGCATGCCTGCGCTTGCCTTCCCGTAAAAGGAGAGTGGCTGGCGCAGGTGAAGCCACTGGACAGGCTTGAATTCCGCGACGCCAGAGGCGCACTGCGCAGCCTGCAACTGCTGGAAAAGGGGGATAAAGGCTACTGGGCGGAGTCTACGCAAACTACCTATGTCAAGCCTGGGCTGAAGCTTTACTTATTACGGACGACCCGCTCCGGAGTAGTACGAAGAGCTGGTCATGCAGGTGAGATAGGCGCGCTACCCGAGATGCAAGGAACAATCCGGCTGCATCGAGGAGATAACCTGATCGTGACGCGTGAACCAATTCCCGGGCGCCCCGCCCAGTTCGGTGAAGATGGGCAACTGTTGTGTGCTGCGAGCATTGCCTGTTCGTTACCGGAAATCTTTACCAGCGTGCATCCCGGTGAGCGGATACTGATTGATGACGGCCGCATCGGCGGCGTGATACGCAACGTCAATATCGGGGAAATCCTGGTTGAGATCACACAGGCCCGCGATAGCGGAGAAAAATTATTGGCTGACAAGGGCATCAACCTGCCTGATAGCCATCTTGATCTGGACGGGGTGACGGCCACGGATATCGAGCACCTCGAATTTGTTGTCCGTCATGCGGACATGATTGGGCTTTCCTTCGTGCGAAGGGCCGCCGACGTCGCGCTGCTGCAGGCGCATCTAAAGCGCCTCGATGCCGCTAAACTGGGAGTCATAATCAAGATCGAGACACGTGCCGCTTTCGAGCAATTGCCAGATTTGATGTTTACACTGCTACGCTCGCCGATTGTGGGAGTCATGATTGCACGCGGCGACCTGGCCGTGGAATGCGGTTACGAAAGGCTGGCGGAATTGCAGGAAGAAATCCTGTGGCTGGCAGAAGCGGCGCATATCCCGGTAATCTGGGCTACCCAAGTGCTGGAAGGATTAGCCAAGACCGGTAAACCGAGCCGGGCCGAAGTGACCGATGCGGCCATGGGCGCACGGGCCGAGTGCGTCATGCTGAACAAGGGTCCCTACGTCGTCAAGGCCATTCAGATGCTGGACAACATCCTTCAACGCATGCAGGGACACCAGCAGAAAAAACGCGCTTTATTGCGCCGTCTGCATTGGTAGCGCCCAAATACTGCAATTCATCTCGTAGAGTTATGCCATCAAGATACGGACTGAACAGAAGAGGGCAACGCGAAAGTGCGACCTCTGCCCTCTCCGTTGTTGCCATATGCGTCTGGAGATCCTCCCCGATTTAACCGTCAGAGGGGAATTTTCTACGGCGAACCACCGCTCCCATCAACACAAGACCCGCGAGCATCATGGCATGGGTCTTCGCTTCAGGCACGGCGGAAATCTGGATCATGCGGTCCACATCGCTTCCAGCATGCTGGATGTTCACATATGCAATGTTGTGGTTGAACTTGTCGAAATACAGGCCCGTAGGCTCAGCATCGGTAGTTGACATCGATGCCCAGCGGCCAATTGATTCAGCCACGCCGTCACGGTCCGCATCCTTCGCAAACCAGATGTCCGCCTGTCCGCCCGGCTGGTCTTCAACTATGTATATATTACCTTGTGCGTCAATGGCGAGATTGTCCGGAGAGTTGAATGCGTCCCCGACGGGTGCATGGGTTACCTGATCAAAGGTAGCCTGGGACGCAAAGAGTTTTGCGGTATTGGTATCCAGGTTGAAAGAATACACTTCGTCAGTTGAGGTGGTTGCGGCATAGATTACTTGGTGGCCGTTGGCAAGGGTCTGGATTTCCAGGTCCTCCGGACGCTGATACTGGGTTCCCGGAACGTTATTGGCTGATGCACGACCGTCGATCTTGCCATCTGCGGCAAGAACCGATACACCTGCCAGCGCCGCTCCGTTAATATCCGTTATTGCGGCCCAGGCGATGGGGCCTGTGGCGTTTGCGTTATTGCCGCCAGCGACTTGCATGGCAAAGGTTTGGCCGGCCGCAAAATAGCCGTCGCCGTTCGATGCCTTCGGATTGGCAGGGACGTACTTGTAAATGCTGCCGCCGTTAAATTCATCAATGAAATATAGATTGTTGTTTTTGTCAAAAGCCAGACCTTCGTGGGATACGTGCGGCACGACGTTGCGCTGTATGAAATTTGAAGTTGCCGGGCCAGTGGTTGTGGTCGGATTGGTGAGTTCGAACAGGCGGCCCTTGGCGCTGCCCTGGCCCCAGGACTCTTCGGCTGTCAGGTAGCTCCCCCAAGGGGTCCAGCGCGAGGCATCTCCGGAAACAAAATCTTGTGTTCCGTTCGCCACAACGGTCAGGGACGTATTGGTCAGCCGGTCGAAACGCTTCACGCCAGACATATTGTTTTCAAAAGGGCTGAACAGGTAGCGGCCGGCATCGACACCTGTTTCGTTGGCGGTAATCATATCCCAGTTATCGCCGCGGCGTCCGGCACCCGGTGTATTGGCATCGAGTGTACGCTGGGTAAACAGCGGGCTGGAGAGCTGGAAGGGACTCGCTTCCGGGAGAGAACCGCCCGCAACACTGCCGGGCAAAGCGGCGAAGTTGTCGAAATTAGTGCTTGCAGCGATAGCGTCGGTAAAGCCAGCCAGGACAATGAATGTACCGGGAACTAAAAAACTCAATTTTGTTTGTTTAAACATACCGTTCTCCCAAGAAATTGATAGGACGTCGATTACGAAGTACTGCTGATCCTGTTTGTATACGATCGGCTTTCCCCGAGTTTTCCGATTTCTTCCGGATCAGGTGGGTGCGCCCAGCCGTGCAGCACAATGAAAATATAACGCGTAAATATGACAGGCTTGCGTCCAGCCTGTAATCACTTGTGACACGCTTCAGGCAGTCTATTTTGGGCGGCATGATATACAGCAGAGGCAACGGAACCGATATGACGAGCCGCTGGCGGTGTCATTCGGAACCTCATTTTTTTGTCCTTCGTGCGGGGGGACCAGCAACTGCATGGGGGGTAGCGGAGTTCCGGTAACTACAGGCCCCGGTTCGCATTTGAACCTGGCGACTCCGGCTCTTGGCGCATTCGCATTACGACAAATGCCAACGAACAACTAATTCAGGTAAATCGCGGCTTGCGCCGGCGACTGGGAACGCAGACAACCCGTCGGCCGAAAAAAACGCATATGGCGACAGCCCTTGATCAGCCCATCTACGAACCGTTGATTGGCGCCCTGCTTGCTTTGTGTCTTGCCCTCGCTCTTGGCATTCTCTAGAGCGATTCCCCCGGCCTTGGCTTCAAGATCTGGCGAGGGTACTTCGCTTTCCTCGTTTTTATTCCTTATTTGGGCCTTCTACAGACCTGATCCTTAAAAGTTGCGCCTGCAATCCCAGGCGCAACTGGCGCGACATTAATGTTGCCAAACGATCAGCCGCAGTATGTATGGATCAGACTTCACGCCCGAATAACCCTCCAAGGATTCTTCTGTCGATATGGTTATTAAGATAGGCTGCTCCAAACCCCCCGAAGAGTTCCTTCTTCGTAACATCCAGTTCTGATTCTTTAGCCGCCAGTATTTCACGGGTAGAGGGACGCTCGCACATTGCATCGTAAAACGTCTGTAATGCAGGATCGTCCCGAAACAGATGCATCTCCGGTATTTCGAACAGTTCAGAAAACATTTGGCTAAGCTCGAGCGTGTAGAACAATTGAAAATCTGGCAGAAAAGGCTCTTTGCCAAGCAGGAACGGTTCCATTCTCGAGCCATTAACTAGTCTGGGTAACCACATTTTGCTTAACAAGACAGAACAAAGATTATAGATATGTGCTTCTTTTTCAACTTTGAGTTTCCATGCTTTTGGAAAATATGCGCTGACAACAAACCAGTTGAAGAATGGACCCGCAATGGAGAAAGTGATGAAGTCATTCTTGGCATCGACCTGTGCACAGAGTATTGGATCATCAATAGGATAAAACTTTCGAGCTTCTGGGTAGATTCTCGCGAGATAACGACAGATCGCGTGACTTTCCGCAATATCAACACCATTGACATCCCTGAGAGTGGGAATTTTCCCAAGAGGATTCCGTTCCATGTGCTCTGGCGTAAGCGTGCTCCCCTGAAACGGAGACACTCGCTCATAGCGATAAGTTAGACCGGTTTCCGAGAGCATGTGGGCAACCTGACTCATATAAGGTGAGAGCCAGAATCCGTACAGCGTACGCTCGACATTTAATTGATTAGACATAGAATATTCCTTCTGCATTGCAGTTCAATTTTAAGTAGATGCCTTATTAGGGGCGTGGGACTGGTGTGCCCCGGTAGTAGTGCCAAGGACGTTCCAGTAATTCGGTTAAAATTAATCATCTAATCCCTCTATTCTTTATTCGCTTCATTCTCTTTACGTAGGGATTGTCGTATTTCCGCCATGAATTCCATCGGATCCTATTCGAATCGTTGAACCAGATTCTCGTGCACGTCACTTTCAGGAACATATTTTGCGCCCCAACGTAACAGCTCCATGATTGGAGGCACCAGATCCAGGCATTTTTCAGTAGGCATATAAATAACCTTGCGCGCATTAGCCGGATCACGGTATCGCAAAAGGATACGGCCTTCCTCCAGCTTTTTAAGCCGGTCAGAAAGGATATTGGTCGCGATTTTTTCCGGGGAATTCTGAAAATCCCCGAAATATCGCTTACGGAAGAAAATTAGATCACGAACGACAAGCAGCGTCCATTTATCGCCCAATATGTCCAGGGCGCAGCTGACTGGACAGGAGGAGCGGCTGATCTGGTTTGATCTCGTCATAACTTTGCGCTTGCCTGCATATTGACTTGCTATTTGCAATCCATGATTGGACTTGCATTTTGCAATGAATGTAGGTAATGAGTGTAAAAAAGTAAAAAAAACGCTCTTCCCACGTTTGTGGGTTCTCGATCCCGCATTATCTCAGGCGCCTTGAAGCTCGCCAATCCTGTGCCTGCTGCGATTTCATAAGCTTGTAACCAAGCAGGGTAAGCAGCAGCAATGCAATCAGCGGCCCTATAGCAGCACGAAAAACATTCGCATAATTGATCATCTGTACGCGCAACGGGTGCCGATAATGAACCGGAGGTACAGCCTCTCCAGTAATAAATACCGTATATAGCCCCTTATCCAGACTGGTCTCTCCCCTCATTACCCCATCGGGATGATAACTCGGACGCAGGTATGTCACCGTTTCATCATCAACCTCGCTGGTTCCCCGTACTACGCGTATCCCCACTGGGATGTTGCGCAAAGCCTGATCCACAAGGTCTATTACCAATAAAGTATTCCCTTCCCTGGGTATTTCTGTGCAATATTGATCGCTGGGTTCATGTTGAGGCTGGTAGGCACTCATATGCACCATGCTGTCATCATCAAGCCGGCGAGTGCACGTATCTTCCTCAATCGACACTTTCCCATGCGCGCTGGCTATGCCACAGTAAAGCGCTGCGGTGATAATAATAGTGAGCTGTATCACTTTCTTGATCATTTGATTGCTCCTTGAGTACGGTTCAGCTGCGTATTCGTATATCCTCCGCATACTGTTTACTATGACTTATTGCAAATCGCCCCCTCCCCTGTGATGCGGGAGCGGAGCGATTTAGGCAGTTAGACCACTCTCAGATTCCTCAATTAACCCTTTACGGCACGATCCGATTGTTGAGGATGACTTTGCTTTGTCCATTCCAGACCACGTCGGTCAGGTTGGAGTAGCGCGTGACGATCTGTGCCACAACGCCACCCGCAAACAGGCCCGACCAGCCCAGTACCACAAAGCCCCAGTGCAGCGGGGCGCTAAAGAGCTCTTCCATGAACCAGAAGGCATGGCCCCACTCGTTCAAGCCTACGTTTGGCAGGATCATGAGCGGACCGGCAATAGCCATCACCAACGGGAACGAGGTCCCCCGCGAGTACAGCGGCAGACGCGTCATGGCATACAGATAGGTTGCCACTCCGCAGACGATATACATCGGGAAGGAACCATAGAACACTACCACGTGACTCGGGGTGAAGCTCGTGTCGCGGATGATTACCTGGTGCCAGGAGGCATCCTGTTCGGTAAAGAAGCTGCCACCCCAGTAAACGCCAAATAGGTAGACGCCCAGCCACATCATAAAATAGAAGTAGCGCTTGATCTCAAACTTGGGATCAAGATTGTCCAGCTGCTCCTTCGTGTCCCGGGTCTTCCAGATCCAGCCCCAGGTGATCAGGGCAAATATTGGCATGACAATCATGTGGACGCGCCATAGTCCCATCCAGACTTTCTCAAATTCAGGCTCCATCGAGTCCATGCCGTGCGAGTAGGCATAGGTGCGTTGATACCACACCCAGAATATCGCTACCGCCAGCATTGTGATAAGCCCGAATTTGTACCACATCGAGTCATACCACTGCGACATGTCGTAGTCCCGACCTCCCGACTTAGCTTGGCCCGACGTTTCTAGCGTTGTTGCCATATCACTACTCCTTTAGATTGACTACCCGCTACTGTTTGAGCGGATTTGACTTAATTCTCCATAAATATCAAAATGGGAATAAGTCCGTTTACATCATTCACCCTTGCAAAATACTTCGCCTATCAGGCAAAGATTTGAAACCCATTCCAGAATAGTGCTATTCCAAGCAGACCTAGCAGGCCAAACTTATACATCTTTGGTTCGTGCAATGACCGCATCCTGGAAGCACGAACATCTGCTTGCGGATAGCTGCGCAACCTTCGATGTTTTGTTGCCATTTCAGTACTCCTTTTAGTTAACTGACTACCACTTCTTCCTGTAGGGATTTCTTGCTAACGCAACTAGCAAGTATTTTTTCTTGCAATTAGCAAGTGGTTAGAGTGTAGGCTTGAAGATGGGCAGGTGTGTAGTCTGCTAAATCAGTTATCAGAGTTCTATTTTTGAAACGATGAGTGGCCCCCCTATGCAAGACCTGAATGACCTCTACTATTATGTCCAGGCCGTGGATCATGGCGGCTTTGCTCCGGCAGGCCGAGCCCTGGGCATGCCGAAATCGAAACTTAGCCGCCGCATCGCCAAGCTGGAAGAGCGCCTGGGTGTGCGCCTGATCCAGCGCTCGACACGTTACTTTGCAGTGACCGATGCCGGCGAGACTTATTACATGCATTGCAAGGCGATGCTGGTGGAAGCTGAGGGGGCCCAGGAAGCAATAGATACCTTAAAAGCCGAACCCCGGGGTGTAATCCGGATGACATGCCCCATACCGCTGGTGAATGCTTACGTGGGAGTGATGCTGGCCGATTTCATGGCGCGCTATCCGCACGTCACAGTGCAGATGGAGGCGACCAACCGGCGTGTCGATCTGGTCAGTGAGTCGGTCGACGTCGCCCTTCGTGTGCGACCACCGCCCCTGCAGGACAGTAACCTCGTCATGCGTATTTTGGCCGATCGAGGCCAGTATCTGGTAGCCAGCCCCGCCCTTGTCCAGCGGTTCGGCTTTCCTGCTGCACCAACTGCTTTGAGCAATTGGCCCAGCCTGGGCCTGGGGGTCCTGCAACAAATCCACACTTGGGCGCTGCATGGGCCAGGTGACGCACGCGCAACACTTCATCACACGCCGCGCTTCGTGACAACGGATATGATCGCGCTAAGAGATGCCGCTGTGGCCGGTGTCGGTGTGGTGCAACTGCCGGCGGTCATGGCAAGAGACCAATTGGCGGCTGGCTCATTGGTCAGGCTGGTGCCGGACTGGGCGCCGCGCCCCGAAATCATTCATGCGGTGTTTCCGTCACGGCGCGGTCTTCTGCCATCTGTGCGGGCGTTAATTGATTTTCTCGCACAGCATTTCGAGATGCTGCATGAGGACTAGGTAACTTAAGAGCGTTACCTGAGCTCGCGCAACGAGTCCATCTCTGCCACTGCGCCACTCATAGTTTCAAAAACAGGACTTTGATAACTGATTTTGCAGGCTACACACCTGCCCGTCTCCCAGTCTATACTCTGACCACTTGCTAATTGCAATCATTATCGGAGGATAAATGTCAAGACAATCATCTTGTAGCAAGCGCACGACGCCCATCAACCAATCTCTTCAGCCGTTATTGATTCATGGTTTGAAAGGCATCGAAAAAGAAAGTCTCCGAATTAACCGGGAGGGATCAATATCATTGTCACCTCATCCGGTTCAGCTTGGCGCCGCGTTGACTCATCCGAATATAACAACTGATTATTCTGAAGCGTTACTTGAGCTGATCACGCCAGCATTATCGGATGGAACGGAAGTGCTGGACTCCTTAATGGATTTGCATAAATACGTCTGCACAAATATCAACGATGAATTATTGCTGGCGGCAAGTATGCCTGTCGGCAATTTGCGGGACCCGGCAATTCCCATCGCTGAATATGGTTCATCCAATCTCGGGAGGATGAAGCACATCTACCGGCAGGGTTTAAGCTATCGCTACGGCCGCTGCATGCAGGTCATTGCCGGAATCCATTTCAACTACTCGCTTCCTGAGCCATTCTGGCCGGAATACCAGCAGTTCATGAAACATACGGGTGATCTGCAATCGTTCACTACCAGCGCTTATATGGGAATGATCAGAAACCTGCAGCGTTATGGCTGGCTTATCCTGTATTTATTCGGCTCGTCCCCGGCAGTAAGCAAAAGCTTCATCGATAGCCGCAATTCTGTTTATTCCGATACATTGCAGAAATTTGACGAGACTTCCTACTACAAGCCCTTTGCCACCTCTTTGAGGATGAGCGAAATAGGCTATTTGAATCCCGTTCAATCGATGTTTCATATTTCCTTTAACAGCATCGAAGAATATATACAGGACCTGGGCAGGGCAACAACGATACCTTATCTCGGATATGAAAGGATCGGGGCAAAGGTAGGCGACCAGTACCGGCAGTTGAACACCCATTTCCTGCAAATCGAGAACGAGTATTACACGCCGGTGCGTCCAAAACAGCCAGCGAAGTCCGGCGAGAGGCCGCTGCAGGCACTGGTAAGCCGGGGGATTCAATATATTGAAATACGATCCGTGGATGTGGATGTATTTGAACCAACGGGAATTTCGATCGAAACCACGCGCTTTCTTGAAGCGCTGAGTCTTTTCTGTCTATTCCAGCCCAATGCGGGGCATGACTTGAAGCAGCATGACGAGATCAGCAATAACGCACTGGCGGTGGCCAATCGCGGCAGGGATCCGAGACTGAAGCTGCGTGAAAACGGGCATGAAATTCCGCTACGGCAGTGGGCGTTGACGCTGTGTAAGCAGATGCGGGAGGTCTGTGAGATCCTGGATAACGGCAATGCAGATCTCCCCTACACCCGCGCATTGCACCAGCAGATCGAAACCATTCGCCATCCCGAGTTGACGGCTTCAGCAAGGATGCTGTCGGCCATGCGCACGCAAAAGATGTCAATTACCGAACTGGTATTGCAGAAGTCCCGTGAATACACTCGTTATTTCCAGAATGCCGCGCTGGATGTCGCGGTAAAAACGAATTTTGATTTCCAGGTCAAGACATCGCTGGCGCAACAGAAACAGCTCGATGCCACAGATAAGATCCCTTTCGATAAATACCTGAGCAACTATTTCTTGCAAGGCGCCTCAGCCAGCGTCATTCATTCCGAGGACTTGCCTCAAAACTTGCCTGTCTCTTTGGCCGAAACTGCTACTCGATGAATACACTTATGAAACGACTTGTCATGGAAGGGTGCGCAAACCGTGGGATTTGCGCGTGGTTGGAATTGACCGGCAAGGCGGATGACGATGGACGACACCGCTGGTACCGGACAAAGGGGCCGGAGGAAATCCCGCTGCGGAAATTCGATGCTGTTTTGACGCGTAAGGACCCGCCATTCAATATGGAACATGTCTATACCACTTATCTGCTGGAATTGGCGGAAACCCACGTCATTCCTCCGTTTGAAGCAGGGCTTTCCCCATGACTCCGGCAATCGAAATCAGACAGGTGCACAAGCGTTTCGGTGCATTGCATGCCTTGCACGGTATTGATCTCGAAATCAATACCGGCGAATTCTTCGCTTTGCTTGGTCCCAATGGAGCGGGAAAGACGACGCTGATCAATATTATCGCGGGTCTTACCCTTGCCAGCAGCGGCAGTGTCAGGGTAAAGGGGCATGATGTCGTCGCCGAGTACCGTGAAGCACGCCGCATGTTAGGCGTGGTGCCGCAGGAGTTGGTATTTGATCCGTTCTTTACCGTCCGGGAAACGCTTTTGTTTCAATCCGGCTATTACGGCATAAAGAAGAATAACGGCTGGATAGACGAGATAATCCACCATCTCGACCTTGCCGACAAGGCCGATACCAACATGCGTTCGTTGTCCGGCGGCATGAAGCGGCGCGTGCTGGTAGCGCAGGCATTGGTCCACAAACCCCCGGTAATCGTTTTGGATGAACCCACCGCAGGCGTAGATTTGGAATTGCGCCGGGCCCTTTGGCGTTTCATCAAGCAATTAAACCGCAACGGTCATACCATTGTGCTCACCACGCATTATCTCGAAGAAGCAGAGGCTTTATGCAACCGCGTGGCAATGCTAAAAAATGGCAGTATAGTTGTGCTTGAAAGCGTCAGAAATCTCATCAGCAACATTTCCGGACACCGGATACGGCTGCGGTTATCTCCCGATACGTTGCCGGCGGCGTTACAGCTAATGGCAATCAGCCACGACCAAGGCTACCACGTTCTGGCGATCGAGGAATGCTACCAGCTTGAAAACGTGATGGCAGCATTACGCGCCGCCGAGACCCAAATCCTGGAACTGCAGATATTGCAACCTGATCTGGAAGAAGTGTTCGTAAAGATCATGCACAGTGCAGAGAGTCTGGAACCTGTATCGGTATGAATGGATTTGGTATGAATGGATTTCTTACGCTGCTCTACAAGGAATTGCTACGATTCTGGAAAGTCGGGTTCCAGACCGTATTTGCACCCATGCTGTCTACCTTGCTCTATCTTTTGATTTTTTCTCACATGCTGGAAGAACGGGTGCAGGCATATCCCGGAGTAACCTACACCGTTTTCCTGATTCCGGGACTGGTGATAATGGCTATGTTGCAGAACGCCTTCGCCAACTCCTCATCGAGCCTGATACAGTCGATAGTCTCGGGCAATCACATCTTTATGCTGTTATCGCCGCTCTCTTACCAGGAAATATTCACTGCCTATGTACTGGCATCGGTAGTTCGTGGTCTGGCGGTAGGATTAGGTATCTACCTGATAACGCTGGGATTTTTTGAAATTCCCCTGTACTCGTTCGCATGGGTATTCGTATTTGCGTTGATGGGCACCGCATTGCTGGGCGCCTTAGGCATCATTGCGGGAATCTGGGCGGAAAAATTTGAGCACCTTTCTGCGTTGCAAAACTTTATCATCCTGCCACTGACGTTTTTATCGGGGGTTTTCTATACGATCTCCTCGTTACCTCCATTTTGGCGAGGACTATCGTATCTGAATCCGTTTTTCTACATGGTAGACGGATTTCGCTACGGCTTCTTTCGCACCTCCGATGTTTCGCCCTACCTTAGCCTCGGAGCTCTGGCTGCATGTTTCCTGACCGTATCCTGGCTGACATTGCAAATGCTGAAAACAGGGTACAAAATCCGAAGATGATCCATAACCTGCCAGCGACTGTCCTCAAAATTGAAGCTTCGATAGCTACTAAAACCAGCCGACAAGATAATGACTGTGCATGCATCCGCGATCATTGGCTTGAACGTCGAGCCAATCTATATTTTCAAAATAGAGCGAATATATGCCCGTGCATATGGGCTAATATAGCCCGCCTATAAGGCTAGGGTTTCCGAGTAAGATTTTACCCCCGTTTCACGAACACATTTAAAAAGGCTGATGATGAGTCAGAAGATGTGTCATGGCAACGAAGAAAATACGCTCGCTACAGTGATCATAAATGCATACCAAGCCTCAAGAAAATAAGCTCCTGGTTTATCAAATACTCGCTTTTGCCAGCTTTGTCGTGTTCGCACTTTTTCTCTGGCAGGGGCATAAAGGGTTCTGGCTATGGGATGAGGGCTTTCTTTGGTATGGTGCTCAACGTGTGATGCTGGGTGAGGTACCTATCCGCGACTTCATGTCTTACGACCCCGGCCGGTACTACTGGTCCGCAGCGCTCATGAGCTTGTGGGGAGACAATGGCATCATGGCCTTGCGCTGATAACCACACACCGAACAGAACTCGTCCAGGATCTTGCCCTTGTCAGCGCGCCTGGCCCGATGATAGCGTTTGCGTATTGCCTCAAGATAGACCCGTTTCTCATGCTTGCCCATATCGATAACCCTCCGTTCGTTCGGCTACCAACAATTTGAGGCAACGTATCCTCTCGATGCACTCCTTCGGTTACTTTTTTATTGAGCCAATTCGCATGCGCCACTACTGCTTGCTTTTTCAACATCCTGATCTATATTAAAGAATCCGCTGAACAATTCCAGTTTATAGTACTGATACAAGCGGTATCGATACGAGCGTCGAGTACCAAACAGGAGATGAGCCATGCCAAGCCAGAATCAAGTTAGCCGGCCGACTATGAAGTCGATAAGCTCATACGTCAAAAAACATTCCCCTCAAGTGGAGGAAGCCCAAAGGCACCAGCACGAGGCATCTGAAACTGTCCGCGAAGCGGACTACGAAGGACATCATATTGTTGTTCGCACAACTTATCAGATAGAAGTCGATGGGGTACCGGTTACCGGACATCTCGGGGTGACCGACGACGGGCAAGTCCATTATCACCCCATACCGAACATGAGCTTCGCTTCCGCCCTGGACATGGTCAGGCAGTTGATCGATGTCTTTCCTGATGACTTCGCTGGTAAGGGGGGTATACCCGCAGAACATGGTGGACATGAGAGCCACGGCGCCTCGGGCCTGCCTCGCACCCAATCCGCGCCGAAGACCCGTCGCGTCAGGAAAACCCATACTGATCACGAATAGATGCCGGAGAACGCCATGGCCATAAGAGAAAATATTTTGACTAGCGCGGCCGCGCGCGACAAGTATATCCAGGGTGTAAAGTTACTGAAGAATGAGTTCCCGGGGCCAACCACAGCAAGCCTAGGCATCGAAGGGCTCTCCCAGCCGGTCAGCACCTATGACCTGTTTGTGGTTTGGCATCATGTTGCGATGACAACGTTCACTCCGCCTACGCAGAGTGACAGAAACGCCGCTCATCGCGGCCCTGTTTTTCTTCCATGGCATCGATTCATGCTGATGCAACTGGAAATGAATCTCCAACGCGTGCTTGGCGAGGACTTGACCTTTGCCCTGCCATACTGGGACTGGGCGCAAGATGGCCAATTGTCGCCGGCACGCCAGAAAAAGGCCGCCGTCTGGGCCAGCAACTGCATGGGGGGTAGCGGCGTTCCGGTAACTACAGGTCCGTTCGCATTCGAACCCGGCGACTCAGGTTCTTGGCGCATTCGCATTACGACAAATGTCAACGGACAACTCATTCAAGTAAATCGCGGCTTGCGCCGGCGACTGGGAACGCAGACAACCCGCCTGCCGAAAAAAACGCATACGGCGACCGCCCTTGATCAGCCCATCTATGACACTGCTCCATGGAACACCACTTCCGCTGGGTTTCGCAATCTCGTCGAGGGCTGGCAAGACCAGCCGCAAATTCCATCCCCGAGTTTGCACAACCGTGTCCATGTGTTCGTGGGAGGAGACATGTCGCCTTCCACGTCACCCAACGATCCAGTATTTTATCTCAACCACTGCAATGTGGACCGCATTTGGGAAAGCTGGATGCAGCCGGCACCGAAAGGCCATGGCCGCGCTTATGTCCCGGCGCAATCGGCACCCGCCAGTTTAAAGGGCCACCGCCTCAACGACACCTTGAGCTCCCTTTTGTCCGAGACCACTACCCCTGCGGACATGCTGGATATCAGTGAACTGTATACCTACGACTCGCTGAATGTGTGAAGGGACAAAATGTCTCAATGCTCGCCTGGCCGTTGCAGCTTATCGGACTTAAAGGAAATCGGCTGCGGAAGTAGTGGTGGGAGTGATTAAGGCTATTTTGATACTTTAACAAGAAAACATGTCATTGATCAGCCATCTCTTCATTATTAAGTTCCTGCAATTGCCAGTCCCCTTGCGCTTGAGCCAGAGCGTGGGCTTGATATACGTATATCATGAAGCCGGGTAGCGTAACCTTATACTCAAACAGGCGCTACCGTCGTAGGCCAGTCGCCAGGTCATTTCCTTGAAGTAATCAAAATATTCGACAAGAGTTCATCCATAACGCACGAGCTTGTTACTTAGCGGACATCATTGATGTGCTCAGCATCTTGAACGCTGCATCAAAATCAGCTATTTTTTTTGGCCTGCTGCTCGCTTCATGCGCAATGACGCTACAGGCGCAAACGATGTCTGCTGTGGTGGAGGGGCCACTGGCCATTACTGAACAGCAGGCCATCGCGTTGTTCTATCAACGCAACCTTGGTTTGATCGCGGCAAACCTCAACATTGACAAGGCTCGGGCTCAAGAAATCATTGCCGGGGCGATTCCAAATCCTGTTTTCAGTTTCACCGCTCAAGAACTGAACCTCAAGATGTTCCGCCCGGAAAATCGCGACGTTGCGGTGCCGGCGCTGGTGCCGCAGATTCAACAGCTCATCGAAACCGCGGGAAAACGCCGTTTGCGGATAGAAAGCAGCGAACTTGCTACCGAAGCAGTGAACTTCGATGTGCAAGACGTTGCGCGCGTGCCGCGTTGCGCCATAGAAAAAGGTTACCGAAACAGTTTTGCAGTTAACGTTGTGCCATAAGGAAAGGAATTCATTTTAGTGCATCGAAGATGATTT